>NZ_JBGLYN010000029.1:0-65828 GCF_047304045.1 Variovorax sp. Varisp85 | reverse complement strand
CCCATCCCAGCCTTCCCCCAGGGGGGGAAGGAGCACGAGGGAGCGCGCGCATGACGAAGATCGACTTCGACTGGAAACCGCTGCTGCTCGCGCCGGTGCTCGCGTTGGCCGCGCTGCCCCTCACCGGTTCCTTCTCCACCTGGCTCACGCTCACGGTTGCGGGTTTGGCGATGGGCATGATCATCTTCATCATCGCCTCGGGCCTCACGCTCGTGTTCGGCCTGATGGATGTGTTGAACTTCGGCCACGGTGTGTTTATCGCGCTCGGCGCCTTCGTGGCCAGCAGCGTGCTCGGCCTGATGGGCGACTGGACCGGCTCGGGCGAGCTGTGGCGAAACCTCGTGGCCGTGTTCCCCGCGATGCTGGTCGCGATGGCGGTGGCCGGTGCCGTGGGCCTTGCCTTCGAGCGCTTCATCGTGCGGCCCGTGTACGGCCAGCACCTGAAACAGATCCTCATCACCATGGGCGGCATGATCATCGGCGAAGAGCTCATCAAGGTGATCTGGGGCCCGGGGCAGGTGCCGCTGCCCTTGCCCGACGCGCTGCGCGGCTCGCTGCTGGTCGGCGACGCGGCCATCAGCAAGTACCGGCTGCTCGCGGTGGCTGTGGGCGTGGTCGTGTTCGGCCTGCTCGCATGGACGCTGGGCCGCACCAAGATCGGCCTGCTGATCCGCGCCGGCGTGCAGGACCGCGAGATGGTCGAGTCGCTCGGCTACCGCATCGGCCGGCTGTTCGTCGGCGTGTTCGTGGTGGGCAGTGCGCTGGCCGGACTGGGCGGTGTGATGTGGGGCCTGTTCCAGCAGAACCTCGTGCCGCAGATGGGCGCGCAGGTCAACGTGCTGATCTTCATCGTGATCATCATCGGCGGGCTGGGTTCGACCGGCGGGGCGCTGATCGGTGCGCTGCTGGTGGGGCTCATGACCAACTACATCGGCTTCCTGCTGCCCACGCTCACGCAGTTCGCGAGCATCTTCCTGATGGTCGCGGTGCTGCTGTGGCGTCCGCAGGGCGTGTATCCCGTCGCGAACCGCTGAGGAAGAAGACGCTCATGTTCCTGAAACGACTTCTCTCCAACGACATGCCCCGCAGCCGCCTGCTGGCGCTGCTGCTCGTGGCCCTGTTCATCGCGCTGGCGTTCGCGCCGTTCATCTTCCCGGGCGTGAAGGCGCTCAGTGTCGCGGCCAAGATCCTGGTGTTCGTGGTGCTGGTTGCGAGCTTCGACCTGCTGCTGGGCTACACCGGCATCGTGAGCTTTGCGCACACGATGTTCTTCGGCATCGGCGCGTACGGCATCGCCATCTCGGCGACGCGGCTCGGGCCCAACTGGGGTGGGGTGCTGGTGGGGCTGGGCGCCTCGCTCGCGATCTCGCTGCTGCTCTCGTTCGCCATAGGCCTGTTCTCGCTGCGGGTGCGCGCGATCTTCTTCGCGATGATCACGCTGGCCGTGGCCTCGGCCTTCCAGACGCTGGCTTCGCAGCTTTCCGACTTCACCGGCGGCGAGGACGGCCTGACCTTCAAGCTGCCCGAACTGATCTCGCCGAGCTTCGAGTTCGCGGAAGAGCCTTTCCTCGGCGTCTCGCTCGACGGCCGGCTGCTGTGCTACTACCTGTTGTTCGTGGCGGCGGTGGTGCTGGTGCTCGCGCTGCTGCGCATCGTGAACTCGCCCTTCGGCCGCGTGCTGCAGGCTATCCGCGAGAACGAGTTCCGCGCAGAGGCCATCGGCTACCGCGTGGTGGTGTACCGCACCACGGCCGCCGTGCTGTCGGCGCTGTTCGCCACGCTGGCCGGGGCGATGCTCGCGGTCTGGCTGCGCTACAACGGGCCCGACACCTCGCTGAGCTTCGAGATCATGATCGATGTGCTGCTGATCGTGGTGATCGGCGGCATGGGCACCATCTACGGCGCGGCCATTGGCGCGGTGCTGTTCGTGGTGGCGCAGAGCTACCTGCAGGACCTGCTGCGCATAGCCAGCGAGGCGGCGAGCGGCTTGCCCTGGTTGGCCGCGCTGCTGTCGCCCGACCGATGGCTTCTGTGGCTGGGCGTGCTTTTCGTGCTGTCCGTCTATTACTTTCCCACCGGCATTGTCGGAAAACTGCGTGCGAGGGCGGCCAAATGAAGCTCACCCCCAGGCTTCGCGCACTTCGTGTCGCTACTCCCATCCCCTTGCAGGTGGCCGTGCCAGCGGCCCGGCAAAGCCGGTTCCGCGGCACGCCTGAAAGGGAATCACAGAAATGAACTTGCCACTTTCCCGCTACGCCCAGCTCGCGGGCCGCGAAATCCACTGGCTCGACTGGGGCGCGCCGGAGGCGCCGGTGGTCATCGCATGGCACGGCCTGGCGCGCACCTGCCGCGACATGGACGAGCTGGCGCAGCACTTCGCCTCGCGCGGCTTCCGCGTGATCTGTCCCGACACCATCGGCCGCGGCCTGAGTCAGTGGAGCCCGCTGCCCGACGAGGAATACAAACTCTCGTTCTATGCGCGCATCGCCAATGCGCTGTGCGACGAACTGCAGCTCGGGCGTGTGCATTGGGTCGGCACCTCGATGGGCGGCGCCATCGGCACGGTCTGCGCGTCAGGCCTGTTCGAGCCGCGCATGAAGGCGCGCATCGCGAGCCTGGTGCTCAACGACAACGCGCCCGAGCTGGCGCAGCCGGCCATCGAGCGCATCCGCGCCTATGCGGGCGAGCCGCCGTCGTTCGATACGGTGGCCGAGCTGGAGGCCTTCTTCCGCACGGTCTACAAGCCCTATGGCTGGCTCAGCGATGCGCAGTGGAGGCGCCTGACCGAAAGCTCCACGCGCCGGCTGGCCGACGGCCGCGTCACGCCGCACTACGACCCGGCCATGGTCCGCCAGTTCAGCGCGCACGACAACGACTACCTGATCTGGCCGCACTACGACACCATCGAGGTGCCGGTGCTGTGCCTGCGCGGTGCGGAGTCGGACCTCGTGCTGCCAGCGGTGACGCAGCAGATGCAGCAGCGAGGGCCGGGCGCCGCCGGGTTGCTGGAGGTGGTCGAAATCCAGGGGTGCGGCCACGCGCCCGCGCTCAACGTGCCGGAACAACTGGAGCTGATCGAAGGGTTTATTCGCGCGGCCGGATCCTGAGGCTCGGGCGGCGTGACAATCGCCGCCGATTCCAACCACAAGGCCTCGAACACCATGGCGCTCTCGATGTACGACCTGTCCGTGCCCGTCTTCATCCGCGGACTCGGACAACTCACCCATTTTCTCGACAAGAGCCTGGCGCATGCCAAGGCCAACGGCATCGATCCGGCCACGCTGGTCGAGGCGCGCCTCGCGCCCGACATGCTCACGCTGGCCGGCCAGATCCAGCGCGCGAGCGACGCGTCGAAGCTGGGCGTGGCCCGTATCGCGGGCATCACCGCGCCGAGCTTTCCCGATGAGGAAAAGACCTGGGACGACCTGGTGGCGCGCATCGCGAAGACGCAAGACTTCCTCGCGGGCGTGGACCGGGCGCTGATCGACGGCCAGGAAGAGCGGCCCGTGACCATCAAGGCCCGCGAGGGCGAGGCGCATTTCACCGCGCAGCGCTACCTGCTGCAGTTCGCGCTGCCCAACTTCTTCTTCCACGTGACCACGGCCTACGACGTGCTGCGCCACAAGGGCATGCCGATCGGCAAGATGGACTATCTGGGCAAGTTCTGAAGACCGGGCGCCTTCACGGCGCCGGGACAAACTTCAAATTGCCGTGACACATGCGCACGCAGCGCGTGCGCCGCAAACAATCGCGCCTGACCGCTGTCGGTCTGACACGAACAAGGTTGCGCTCATGAAGAGCATGGTGTCCAGAAGGGCGTTCTCGGGGTTCGCCGTGGGGGCCTCGGCGCTTGTCACGGCAGCAGGCGGCGGGTGGCCGGCGCGCAGTGCACTGGCCGCGTCGCCGGGCCTGCGAGACTACGGCACGGCGCCCAAGTTCGCGGGCATCGACAAGTGGCTCAACTCGGAACCGCTCACGCTGCAGGGGCTGGCCGGCAAGGTGGTGCTTGTCGATTTCTGGACCTACTCCTGCATCAACTGCATCCGCACGCTGCCGCACGTGGTGCGCTGGTACGAGAAGTACAAGGACCAGGGCTTCGTGGTGGTGGGTGTGCATTCGCCCGAGTTCGCGTATGAAAAATCGACGCGCAACGTGCAGGACGCGATCGAGCGCTTCAACATCCGCTACCCGGTGGCGCAGGACAACAGCTTCACCACCTGGAGGGCCTACAACAACCAGTACTGGCCAGCGTTCTATCTGGTCGACAGCAAGGGGCAGGTGATGCGGCAGCACTTCGGCGAAGGGGAGTACGCCGAGATGGAGGCCGCCATCGAGGTGTTGCTGGCGCGCAGGCCGGCGGGTTGAGCGCGCTTGGTCATTCCGGCGACGAGACGATGCGCTTCATGCCATGACGGATGTCCGTTGCGTGGGCCAGCCCGCCAGGTTGCGTTCGGCGATGTCCGCGAGCGCGGTGATCCATGCCGGGCTGTCGTTGAGGCAGGGGATGTAGCTGAAGGCCTGGCCGCCCGCGTGCATGAAAGCCTCGCGGCCTTCCATGGCGATTTCTTCGAGCGTCTCCAGGCAGTCGGCTGGGAACCCCGGGCACACCACGTCGACCCGTTTGATGCCGGAGGCACCGAGTTCGCGCAGCGTGGGCTCGGTGTAGGGCTCGAGCCACTTGGTACGGCCGAAGCGCGACTGGAAGGTGACGCGGTGCTGGGCGGCCGTGAGGCCTAGCCGCGCCGCGAGCAGGTGAGCGGTCTCGAGGCACTGCGACTGGTACGGATCGCCCAGCGCGATGTTGCGCGCGGGAATGCCGTGGAAGCTCATCAGCAGCACTTCGCCGCGGCCTTCGGCCTTCCAGCGCTTCTCGATGCCTTGCGCCAGCGCTTCGATGTAGGCCGGGTCGTCGTGGTAGTCGTTGACGAAGCGGAACTCCGGCAGGCGGCGCTGCCTGCGGCTCCAGTCGTTCACCGCGTCGATCACGCTGGCCGTGGTGGTGGCCGAGTATTGCGGGTAGGCCTGCAGCACCAGCACGCGCGTGGCGCCTTCGGCCTGCAGCGCGTCGAGGCGGGAAGCGATGGACGGGTTGGCATAGCGCATCGCGTCGCGCACCGTCACGCGGTGGCCGCGCTCGCCGAGCCAGCCGGCCAGCAGCGTGGCCTGCTTCTGCGTGAACACTTTCAAGGGGGAACCCTCGGGCGTCCAGATGCTCGCGTACTTGGCGGCCGACTTCGCCGGGCGTGTGCGCAGGATGATGCCGTGCAGGATCAGTGCCCAGATCGCCCTCGGGATTTCGACCACGCGCGGGTCGCCCAGGAAGTCGGCGAGATAGGGCCGAACGGCGGCTGCGGTGGGCGCGTCGGGCGAACCCAGGTTGCACCAGAGCACAGCGGTGCGCGGGGTACTTGAGGAGGCGTTCTCGTGGATCGAAGGCATGCGATATTCTCGGGCATGACTTCCGCTTCCCCGGTGCCTGCGGGCGCCGCGCCCCTCGATCTCAAGCGCATCTCGGCGATCTCTCTCGACCTCGACGACACCCTGTGGCCGATCTGGCCGACCATTGAACGCGCCGAGGCCGTGCTGCATGCATGGCTGCTGCGCGAGGCGCCAAAGACGGCTTCGCTGCTGATGACGCCGGGCATCCTGCGCGAGCTCCGTGAAGCCACAGCCAAGGAGCGCTCCGACCTCGCGCATGACCTGAGCGCATTGCGCCGCGAGTCGATCCGCACCGCGCTCACGCGGGCTGGCGAAGACCCGGCGCTGGCCGACCCGGCCTTCGACGCCTTCTTCGCGGAGCGCCAGCGCGTGACGCTGTACGACGACGCGCTGCCCGCGCTGAAGTGGCTCAGCGAGCGCTATCCGCTGGTCGCGGTCTCGAATGGCAATGCAGACATCCACAAGACCGGCGTCGGCCGCTGGTTTCGCACCGCCTTCAATGCACGCGCCTTCGGCAGCGGCAAGCCGCACGCGCCGATCTTCCGCGCCGCCGCGGCTTCGGTCGGCCTGTTGCCGAAAGACGTGCTGCACGTCGGCGACGACGCCGAGCTCGACGTGGTGGGCGCGCTCAATGCCGGCATGCAGGCGGCCTGGCTGGTGCGCGACGAGCGGCCCTGGGTGCACGGCGCGCGGCCGCAGCTGATCGTGCCCAACCTGCACGCGCTGTGCATGGCGCTGGGCGACTGAGCGCTATTTGAAGACCGGTCGGAAGAAGCTGCGCTCGTAGCTGAGGAAGCAGCGCGTGTCCTGCGCGTACTTGAACGCGGCCTGGCATTCGGGGTCCTGCATCGAGTCGGCGCGGTACTTTTCGTACGCGGCCAGGCTCGGGAAGCTGAACATCGCCAGTGCCACGTCGTTCGCCCCCTCGGAGGGCAGGAAGTAGCCGTGGTGCTGGCCGCCGAACTTCTCGACCAGCGGAATCCAAAGCCTGCCGTAGTGCTCGAACTCCTTGAGCTTGTAGGGGTCGACGATGTAGCGCAGGTAGCAGGTGACCATGGATGTTGTTCCGGCTGTGAAGGGGGTATTGCCGCCGCGTCTGCAGCGATTCATGGGCCTGACTATAGTTGGCGCCACGACGTCTTGCGGCTGCGCTCCGGCCAGGAAAAACCCACATGCATTTCTCCAACTGGCTCCTCTTCTGCGGCGTGACACTGCTCGTTGCGTTCACGCCGGGCCCGGCCGTGCTGCTCGCCGTCTCGAATTCGATGAGCGTGGGTCCGCGCCGCGCGATGATCAGTTCGCTCGGCAACGCCATGGGGCTGTTCATGGTCTCCGCCGCGGCAATGGCCGGGCTGGGCGTGGTGCTCTCCACCTCGGCCAATGCGTTCATGGTGCTGAAGGTGGCCGGCGCCGCTTACCTGATCTATCTGGGCATCAAGCAGTGGCGCAGCCAGGGCAGCGTGTTCGCCGACCTGCAGGGCACGTCGGCCGAGGGGTCGCCGCGCTCCAGTTGGCGGCTGTTCGGGCACGGCCTGACGGTGGCGCTCACGAATCCGAAGGGCATTCTTTTCTTCTCGGCGCTGTTTCCGCAGTTCCTGACGCAGGATGCGCCGCTCGCCATGCAGTTCGCGGTGCTGACGACCACCTTCGCGACGGCCTCGGTGCTGTCGCATGCGTTCTATGTGCTGCTGGCGCGCCTGCTGCGCAAGCAGCTGTCGGACCCGCGCCGCACGCGGGTTTTCAACAAGGTGTCGGGCGGGGCGTTCGTGCTGCTGGGGCTGAGCCTGCTGCGCTTGCGCAACAAGGCGGCCTGATCTTTTTCAGCCCAGCGCGAACTGCTCGCGCAGCGCGGCGCAGAAATCGGCAGTGCCACTCAGCGAGAGGGTGAGGGTGTCGAAGCGCGGGTTGTCCTCGTGCGTCTGCTGCAGGTCGTAGTCCCAGGTCGCGCCTTCATCGAGGGCGCCGCGCGCATGGGGAAACGTGGCTTCGGCCCAATCGAGCACCTGCGCGATTTCAGCTCGCACCTCGGGTGTCTTGTCCGGCGTGGTCGATGCCATCGCGTCGAAGGTGCCGTGGCCTTCGGTGTCTTCGCTGTAGTCGAAATCGAGATAGCGCAGTTCGGTCGTCATGCGTTCAATGCCTTTGCCGCTGCCAGCCCGCTGAGCACCGCGCCCTCCAGCGTGGCAGGGTAGGGACCTTCGATGTAGTCGCCGCAGGCTCGCAGGCCGGGGGCGATGTCCATCGGCGGCCGCGACAGCCCCGGGGTGCAGGCGAATGTGGCGCGCTTCTCGACCACGGTCTGCACGAGCTGCAGCTTCGTCTGGCCCAACTGCGCAACCGCTTGCGCGATCACCTGTTCTTCCAGCGCCTCGCGCGGCGTTTCGTTGGCACTTACGACCATGGCAAGCACTCCGGGCAGGCCGCTGAGCTGGCCCCGGTCGAACGCGAATTGGGCCGGTGCGCTGGCCGGATCGCTGCGCAGCGCGAGCATTGGTTCGGCGAGCGGCGTCGCGCCGCGTACGTAGACCGTGGCGATGGCCTCGAAGCGCAGGGCTTCGGTGGTTCCGCACCAGCGCTCGGCCGGCAGTCCGGATGCGCGGACCAGCCGCGCAGCATCCCATGGCGCGCAAGCCAGCACGACCTTGTCGAAGAGCTCGTCGTCGACGCGCCACGGTCCGGCTTCCGGCGCGATGGCACGCACACGGGCGCCGATGCGCACCGCTGCGCCGTGCTTCATGAGCCATTGGATGGCGGCATCGGGCATCAGGGCGCCGAGGTCGGCGCATGGCAGCAGCAGATCGGCGCCGCCGCTGCCGCTGAACAAGGCGTCGTTCAGCACGCGCAGGAACACTTCCCCGCTCGATTGCGCGACGGGCGTGTTCAATGCGGAAACGCACAGCGGCTCGATCAATTCCTGCATCACGCGCGGCGTGAGGCCTGCGCACAAGTCGGCGACCGTGGTACTGCTGGCGCAGCGAAAGCCTGCAAACCGCCACCGGATCGCGGTGCGCAGCAACGAAGACTTGTCGCGCCATGTCCAGCCGCGCGCCGTGAAGATGCCGGCCAGCAGGTCGAGCGGCGCGGGCAGCCGCGGCAGCTTGAGCCCGCCGCCATCGGCGAAGCGCAGCGAGAGAGGCATGCGCAGCAGCGCGCCTTCGACATCCACGCCCACATCGCGCATCAGCTGCAGCGTGGCGGTGTACGCACCGATCAGGATGTGCTGGCCGTTGTCCAGCGCCAGCCCGTGCATGTTGTCGACCCGCCGCGCCCGGCCGCCCGGCATGTGCGCCGCCTCGAACAGCGTGACGGCATGGCCGAGCCGCGTGGCTTCCACCGCGCAGGCGAGGCCGGCCCAGCCGGCGCCGATGACGGCGGTTTTCTTCTTCAAGCTCAGATGCGTCCCAAAGCCTGGACCTTCCACGCCAGCCAGAACTTGCGCACCGGCGTCAGGCTCACGCGCTGGTTCAGCACCTGGAAGTTGTCGCGCTCGATCTCGCGCAGCAAGGTGCGGTAGATGCTGGCCATCATCAGCCCGGGCTTCTGCGCGCGGCGATCGGCCAGCGGAAGCAGTGCGAGCGCTTCGTCGTACGCCGCGTGGGCGCGCTCGGACTGGAACTTCATCAGCGCGACGAAGCGATCGGAGTGCACGCGGTTGAGGATCTCGTGCGCCTTCACGTCGAACTTCTGCAACTCGTTCACCGGCAGGTAGATGCGTCCGCGCAGGGCGTCCTCGCCCACGTCGCGCAGGATGTTGGTGAGCTGCAGCGCCAGGCCGAGCTTGTGGGCGTAGGCGGTGGTCTGCGGATCGGTCTGGCCAAAGATGCGCGCCGCGACTTCGCCGACCACGCCGGCCACCAGGTGGCAGTAGCGCGCAAGGCCGGGAAAGTCGAGATACCGGGTCTGCTCCAGGTCCATCTGGCAGCCGTCGATCACTTCGTTGAGCTGGCGTGCCTCGATGCCGTAGGCCACGGCATGCGGCATCAGTGCCTGCGTCACCGGATGGCGCGGCGTGCCTGCGAACGACTGGGCGACCTCGGTGCGCCACCAGGCGAGCTTGGTGGCGGCCACGCCGGGGTCGGAGACCTCGTCGACCACGTCGTCGACCTCGCGGCAGAACGCATAGAAGGCCGTGATCGCGGCGCGGCGCGGCTTGGGAAGGAACAGGAAGGCGTAATAGAAACTGCTGCCCGAGGCGGCGGCCTTGTCTTGTACGTATTGCTCGGGATTCATCGGGGAGGCGCTGCTTTCATGGGCCGCAATTGTCTCCGCATCCGCATGGCCTTCCAGAGCAGCACGGGCGCATCGAATTTGCCGATGGTGGGGCGCTGCGAGAAGGTGTCGAAGCCCAGGGCCTCGATCTTGTCGAGGATGCGCAGGCCGCCCTGCACCACGAGGCGCAGCTCCCAGCCGGCGCGGCCCGGCAGGCGGTGCACGAGGGGGGCGCCCTGGTGCATGAGTTCGCGCGCCCAGTGCGACACGATGGCCATCAGGTTGATGGCCTCCTGCGGAGGCGGGCCGCTCGCGAGCGGTGCAAAAACCTTGAAGTTCTCGCGTGTCAGGCTGCGCCGCTCGCAGTCGGCCAGCGGAAAGTAGAAGCGGTCGCGCGGCAGGTCGACGCTCGGGTCCTGCCAGAAATTGATGAGCTGCAACGCGCTGCAGATGGCGTCGCTCTGCGCGAGCGCCTGCGCGTCGTGCACGCCGTAGAGATGCAGCAGCAGGCGGCCGATCGGGTTGGCGGAGCGGCGGCAGTAGTCGAGCAGCTCGGCGCGGTCGGCGTACGTACCGCGGTCGCGGGTCTTCTCGATGTCCTGCATGAAGGCGCTCAGCAGGTCAGCGAGCAGGTCTTCGGGCAGGTCGTACCGGGCGATGCTGTGGGCCAGCGGTCCGAACACCTGTGGCCAGCGTGATGCGGGCAGCACCTCGCCCCGGGCGGCGGCGGCGAGTTCCTCGCGGTAGGCATTCAGATCGGCCAGGCGTTCGCCGGGCGAGGCATTGCCTTCGTCGGCGATGTCGTCGGCGGTGCGCGCGAAGTGGTAGATGGCGGCGATCGGCGGGCGCAGGTGCGGCGGACACAGCCACGAGGCGACCGGAAAGTTCTCGTAGTGCGCGGACGGCGCGGCAAGGTGGGGAGTGGCGGACACGCCACGATTGTCAGCGACGACGCCACGCTCCGGCACTATGCTCGCAGCGTCGCCACTTTGAATTCCCCGCTTCATGAAAGCATCCGCTCCGGCTTCCGGGCCCCAGGTTTCCGCGTACGGCGAGGCGGCGCACCCGAAAGGCCCGGTGCTCATGATCGCGGCCCTGGGCGTCGTGTTCGGCGACATCGGCACCTCGCCGCTGTATGCCTTCAAGGAAACGATGAACCCCGAGCACGGCATCCCGTTCTCGCCCGATTCGGTGCTGGGGCTGCTCTCGCTGATCTTCTGGGGGTTGATGTTCGTGGTGACGCTGAAGTACGTGGTGTTCGTGCTGCGCGCCGATCACGACGGCGAGGGCGGCATCCTGGCGTTGCAGGCCCTGGCACGCAGCGCCGTGGGCGGACCGAAGACCAAGCCCTGGGTGTGGAACGTGATCGGCATGCTGGGCCTGGTGGGCGCGGCCATGTTCTACGGCGACAGCCTGATCACGCCGGCCATCTCGGTGCTCTCGGCGGTGGAAGGGCTGGAGGTGCAGGCGCCGGTGCTGCAGCGCGCGGTGATTCCGATCACGATCATGATCCTGATCGCGCTGTTCGCGGTACAGAAGAAGGGCACGGGCGTGGTCGGCAAGGTGTTCGGGCCGATCATGCTGCTGTGGTTCCTGGTGCTGGCAGCGGCCGGCCTGTGGCAGGTGCTGCAGCAGCCGCAGGTTCTGGCGGCGCTCGATCCTCGGCGGGCCGTGGGCTTTCTTGTCGAGCACCGGGCGCAGTCGCTGGCGGTGCTGGGCGCGGTGTTCCTGGCCTTCACGGGCGGCGAGGCGCTGTATGCGGACATGGGGCACTTCGGTGCGCGGCCGATCCGGCTGGCATGGCTGTTCATCGCGCTGCCGGGGCTGGTGCTGAACTACTTCGGGCAGGGCGCGCTGGTGCTGGCCAACCCCGGCGCCATCGACAACCCCTTCTTCCGGCTCTTTCCCTCGTGGGGCGTGCTGCCGATGGTGGTGCTGGCCGCGATGGCCACGGTGATCGCCTCGCAGGCGGTGATTTCTGGCGCCTTCTCGCTCACGGCACACGCGATGCGCATGGGCTACCTGCCGCGCATGCGGGTGATCCAGACTTCGGGCGCGGCCATCGGGCAGATCTACGTGCCAGCCGTGAACTGGCTGCTGATGGTGGGCGTGCTGCTGCTGGTGGTGGGCTTCCGCAGCTCGAGCGCGCTGTCGGCGGCGTACGGTATCGCGGTGTCGATCACGATGGTCACGACCACGCTGCTGGCCGGCATCGTGGCCTGGGGGCTGTGGCGCTGGAACAAGGTGGCGGTGGTGGTCGGCGTGGCAGCCTTCGCGGTGATCGACCTGACCTTCGTGGTTGCCAACAGCCTGAAGGTCGCCGAGGGCGGCTGGCTCACCTTGGCGGTGGCCGCGGTGGTGATGGTGGTGTTCACCACCTGGGCCAAGGGCCGTCGCCTGGGGCTGGAGGCGGCCGCGGCCGAGAGCCTGCCGCTGCGCGCCTTCGTCGAGTCGCTGGCGCTGCACATGCCGCACCGGGTGAGCGGCACCGCGGTGTTCTTGAACCCCGACGCCACCGCGGTGCCGCACGCGCTGCTGCACAACCTCAAGCACAACCAGGTGCTGCACGAGCAGGTGATCGTGCTGCGCGTGCTGCCTTGCGACACACCGCGCGTCGACGCGCGCATTCGCATCGAGGCAGAGCAACTGATGGACGGCATCTGGATGGTCACGGCGCGTCACGGTTTCATGGAGCGGCCCGACGTGCCGGAATTCATCCGCATCCTGGCCTACCAGAAGACGCTGGCGATCGATTCGATGAAGACCTCCTACTTCGTTTCGCGCGCCTCGATCGGCGAGGAAACCCTGCCTGGCATGAACCCGATCCGGCGTGCCCTGTTCGGCTGGCTGCAGCGCAACGCGGGGCGCGCTTCGGACTATTTCGAACTGCCCGACAACCGCCTCGTGGAGATGGGCCAACGAACCTAGTGACCGGCGGGTCATTGACAGTGCTTCACGTTTACCCTAGATTACTAACCAGTGGGTCATTAATGATCCGGTTCGTCCTTTCCAGGGTGTCTCATGACCGCCTCCGCCGTCCTCTCGTCCCGTGTCCGCAGTGCCGCATGGCTGCTGCTTCCCGCCATTTTTCTGGCCGGCTGCTCGCCGAAACCCGCCGCCGAGGATCCCGTGCGCGCGGTCAAGTTCGTGACCGTGGGCACGAGCGAATTCGATGCCCAGCCCGAGTTCTCGGCCGAGGTTCGGGCGCGCGTCGAATCGCGCCTGGGCTTCCGCGTGGCGGGCAAGATCACCAGGCGCCAGGCTGAACTCGGCCAGCATGTGCAGGCCGGCCAGGTGCTGGCCCAGCTCGACCCGCAGGACTACAAGCTCGCCGCTGAGGCCGCTCGAGCCCAGCAGGCCGCCGCGCTGACCAACCGCGACCTGGCTGCCGCCGACCTGAAGCGCTACACCGAATTGCGCCAGCAGAACTTCATCAGCGGCGCCGAGCTCGAGCGCCGCGAAACCACCTGGAAGGCCGCGCAGGCCCAGCTCGAACAGGCTCAGGCGCAGCTCGCCTCGCAGGGCAACCAGGCCAACTACACGACGCTGGTGGCGGACGTGGCCGGCATCATCACGGCCATCGAGGCCGAGCCGGGACAGGTGGTGCAGGCCGGCACACCGGTCGTGCGCATCGCACAGGACGGCGCGCGCGACGTGGTGTTCGCGGTGCCCGAAGACCGCGCCACGCTCATCAAGGCGGGGTCGCCCGTCACGGTGCGCGGCTGGTCCGGCGGCAGCGAGCTGCAGGGCGAGGTGCGCGAAGTAGCGGCCAGCGCCGACGCGGTCACGCGCACCTACTCGGTCAAGGTCGCCATCGATGCGGCCGCCTCGCCGCCGCTCGGCGCCACGGTCTATGCGCGTCCGCAGGCGCTCGCGCATGGCACCACCGCGGTGATGAAGCTGCCGACCAGCGCACTGCGCCAGGAGGGCAAGGGCTCTGCCGTGTGGGTGCTCGACAAGCCGACCATGACGGTGCGTTCGCAGACTGTGCAGGTCGCCACGGCTGACGGCAACGAGGCGGTGATCGCCAGCGGCATCGCCCCCGGCATGATGGTCGTGGCTGCGGGCGTGCACGTGCTGTCGCCGGGGCAGAAGGTCACCATCTACCAGTCCAAGGAGGCGGCCGCGGCCGCCGCAAATGCCGGTGCGAAGGACTCGGCACAGCCCGTGGCGGCTGTCGCTGCGACGAACAAGGAGATCGCAGCGGGTGCCGCCAAATGAGCGGCGGCGCAGCAACTCCCCCCGCTGAGAAGCCCGCCGGCTTCAATCTCTCCAAGTGGGCGCTGGACCACGCGCCCCTCACGCGCTACCTGATGGTGGTGCTGATGGTGCTGGGTGCCTTCGCGTACTTCCAGCTCGGCCAGGACGAGGACCCGCCGTTCACCTTCCGTGCGATGGTGGTGCGCACCTACTGGCCCGGCGCCACCGCGCAGCAGGTGGCCGAGCAGGTCACCGACAAGCTCGAACGCACGCTGCAGGAAGCGCCGTACGCCGACAAGATCCGCAGCTACTCGAAGCCCGGCGAGTCGCAGATCATCTTCAACATCAAGGACTCGTCGAAGTCCACCGAAGTGGCCAACGTCTGGTACACGGTGCGCAAGAAGATCGGCGACATGCACGCCACCTTGCCCGCCGGCGTGCAGGGGCCGTTCTTCAATGACGACTTCGGCGATGTCTATGGCGTGATCTACGCGCTGGAGAGCGAAGGCTTCAGCTACGCCGAGCTCAAGACGTTGGCCGATGACGTGCGCCAGCAGCTTCTGCGCGTGAAGGACGTGGCCAAGGTCGACCAGTTCGGCGTGCAGGACGAGAAGGTCTACATCGAGATCTCGCAGAAGCGCCTGGCGCAGCTGGGGCTCGATTTCAACGCAGTGCTGGCGCAGCTCGGCTCGCAGAACGCGATCGAGAGCGCGGGCTCGATCCAGTCGCCGCTCGACGTGGTGCAGGTGCGCGTGGCCGGTCAGTTCACCAGCGTCGACCAGCTGCGCGAGATGCCCATCCGCGGCAGCTCGGGCAGCCAGATCAAGCTCGGCGACATCGCCGACATCCATCGCGGCTACATCGATCCGCCGGCGGTCAAGGTGCACCACCAGGGCAAGGAAGTGATCGCACTTGGCGTGTCGATGGCCAAGGGCGGCGACATCATCGCACTGGGCAAGGCGCTCAAGGCCACCACCGCCACCATCGACCAGCGCCTGCCGGCCGGCGTGAAGCTGGCGCAGGTGCAGGACCAGCCGGTGTCGGTGGCCAGCTCGGTCAACGAGTTCGTCGGCGTGCTGATCGAGGCCGTGGCCATCGTGCTGGCCGTGAGCATCATTTCGCTCGGCCTGCACAAGGGCGGGCGCTTTGGCTGGTACATCGACATGCGACCCGGGCTGGTGGTGGCGATCACCATTCCGCTGGTGCTGGCCGTGACCTTCCTGGCGATGAACTACTTCGGCATCGGGCTGCACAAGATATCGCTGGGCTCGCTGATCATCGCGCTCGGCCTGCTGGTGGACGACGCGATCATTGCGGTCGAGATGATGGTGCGCAAGATGGAAGAGGGCTACGACAAGGTCCGCGCCGCCACCTTCGCCTACGACGTGACGGCCAAGCCGATGCTCACGGGCACGCTCATCACGGCCGCGGGCTTCCTTCCTATCGGCATCGCCAAGTCGGTGACGGGCGAGTACACCTTCGCGATCTTCGCAGTGACGGTGATCGCGCTGGTGCTGTCGTGGATCGTCTCTGTGTACTTCGTGCCCTACCTCGGCACGCTCTTGCTGAAGGTGAAACCGCACGACCCCGAGGCGCCGCCGCACGAGCTGTTCGACACGGCCTTCTACAACGCCTTTCGCCGCGCGGTGAACTGGTGTGTGCAGCACCGCTGGATGACCATCGGCGCCACGGTGTTGATCTTCGCGCTCGGCATCTTCGGCATGGGCAAGGTGCAGCAGCAGTTCTTTCCGGATTCGAGCCGGCCCGAGATCCTGGTCGACATCTGGTTCCCCGAGGGCACCTCGTTCGCGGCCAACGAAGAGGTGGCCAAGCGCGTCGAGAAGCGTTTCATGCAGGAAGCTGGCGTGAAGACGGTCAGCACCTGGATCGGCTCGGGCGTGCCGCGTTTCTATCTGCCGTTGGACCAGGTGTTTCCGCAGACCAACGTGTCGCAGCTGATCGTGCTCGCCAAGGACCTGAAGGTGCGCGAGACGCTGCGCCTGAAGTTGCCGCAGGTGCTGGCGCAGGAATTTCCGGAGGTGCGCGGGCGCGTCAAGCTGCTGCCCAACGGGCCTCCGGTGCCGTACCCGGTGCAGTTCCGCGTGATCGGCACCGACCCGGTGCAGCTGCGCGGCCACGCCGACGAGGTGAAGGCCGTGTTGCGCGAGAACGCCAACATGCGCGGCGTGAACGACAACTGGAACGAATCGGTCAAGGTGATCCGCCTCGAAGTCGACCAGGCCAAGGCGCGCGCGCTCGGCGTGACGAGCCAGGCCATTGCGCAGGCCTCGAAGACCATGTTCAGCGGCACGACAGTGGGCCAGTACCGCGAGAACGACCTGCTGATCGACATCGTGCTGCGCCAGGCGCCCGACGAGCGCCAGGCCATCTCGGATATCGGCAACGCCTACATCCCGACCACCTCGGGCCGCTCGATCCCGCTCACGCAGATCGCCAAGCCGGTGTTCACCTGGGAGCCGGGCGTGATGTGGCGCGAGAACCGCGACTACGCCATCACCGTGCAGGGCGACGTGATCGAGGGGCTGCAGGGCGCGACCGTGACGGCGCAACTGTTGCCGAAACTGCGCCAACTCGAGGCCGGCTGGGTAGAGGCCGGGCAGGGCGGCTACCGCATCGAGGTGGCGGGCGCGGTGGAAGAAAGCAGCAAGGGCTCGGCCTCGATCGTGGCGGGCGTGCCGATCATGCTGTTCCTGGTGTTCACGCTGCTGATGCTGCAGCTGCACAGCTTCAGCCGCTCGCTGCTGGTGTTCGTCACCGGCCCGATGGGCATCGCCGGCGTGGCCGGCGCGCTGCTGGTACTGAACCGGCCCTTCGGCTTCGTGGCGCTGCTGGGCGTGATCGCGCTGATGGGCATGATCCAGCGCAACGCGGTGATCCTGATCGACCAGATCGAGCTTGACCGCGCGGCGGGCGTGCCGGCGTGGGACGCGATCGTGGAGTCGGCGGTGCGGCGGCTGCGGCCGATCGTGCTGACGGCCGCGGCGGCGGTGCTGGCCATGATTCCGCTGTCGCGCAGCGTGTTCTGGGGGCCGATGGCCGTGGCCATCATGGGCGGCCTGATCGTCGCGACGGTGCTGACGCTGCTGGCCTTGCCCGCAATGTATGCCGCGGCATTTCGTGTGAAGCGGGAGCCGAAAGAGGCGCCGATTAGCGTCTAAAATCGAAAGCTGACCGATTTCAAGCGGATGGTCTTTGGCCCGTGAGGTTCCACGGCGCGAAGAGGCCGTCCGCTTTTGCATTCACCTGAAAGATTGGCATTGCGCGGGTGGCGAAATTGGTAGACGCACCAGGTTTAGGTCCTGACGTTCGCAAGAACGTGCCGGTTCGAGTCCGGCCCCGCGCACCAGCCTGCCGAGTAGCCCGTTCCATCGGGCATTGACGAAGCCCCCGTTTCGAGAGAGACGGGGGCTTTTTCTTTTTTTGCGCGCCTTCACCAGTCGCTGTTGTCGCCGCCGCTGCTGCCCCCGTCGTCCCACGAACCGGTATCGGTGATGCCGAAGTCGTTGTCGACGATGCGTTCGGGCGCCTGGTCGGCGGAGGGCGAGGAAGAGGGCCAGAGGCTGCGGCCCATCTCTGCGTTGCCGCTGTCTGCGATGTGAGAAGTGTCGTTCCGGTCGGTGTTGTCCGACCGGTTGTTCATCCAGTGGCGCACGGCCTCCTGGGCCACCACCGCGCCTACGCCCACCGCCGCACCGGTGGCCAGCGCCGAGCCCAGGCCCATGCCGGGAGCGGCTGCGGGTGGGGCCGCGGGCGTCCAGTTGCCGCCCGGCGCGTAGCTTCCGTATCCAGCGCCTGGTGCGCCCGCTGCAGGGCCGTACGACGGGGCTTGGGCCACAGGCGGCGCCACCCGGCGACGGAAGGCGAGGTAACCCACGACCAGCAAGCCCACGAGCGCAATCGGCAGCCATGGCGTCGAGCCGCTCTTGGCTTCGGTCTGCGGCGGGGCCGGGGCTGGTGTGCTCATGCGCGCGGGTTCGGTCCGGGTCGGCGTGGCGGCGGGCTTGTCGAGCTTGCTCGTGAGCCGCTCGACGGCCTCGGGCTTGGCGAAAGACAGGTCGGGCGCGAGCGCCTTCGCCTGGGCCAGCGCGCTTCGCGCGCCGTCGAACTTGCCTTGCGCCGCGAGCAGTTCGGCCTGGACGAAATGGGCCTTGGCGCTTTTGGGGTGGTCCTTCAGTACCTTTGCGATCATGGTGTCGGCCTCGGCCATCCTGCCGCCGTTCGCGGCCTCGTAGATCTGCTGGATGGTGGGCTCGGCCGGAGTGGGCGAATCGGCCTTCGCCTGTGCCAACGAGGGCATGCCGAATGCCACGACAAGGGTGAAGGCGAGGGCGGCGAACAGTCGCTGAAGCATGATTTTTCCTGTGCGTTCCTATGGAGAGGGGAGGAATCGGAACTGACTTTACGGCTGGAATATTGGTCAAGCCTGACCATCGTTCGCGCCGCGCCAGGCCCCCGTGAAAACCCGCTTTCCCGGCGGATTAGAATCCTGGGTTGCCCAGTTTTGCAGGCGGCACGTGCGTGCCTCCGCATAAATCCCGCCAGCGCGTGTAAGTCCTTGATCTGTATTGATAAAAAAGATGCAGGCCCCGCGCACCGGCCCCCTTACCAGGAAGACATCATGACCGTGACCGTTGAAACTCTCGAGAAGCTCGAACGCAAGATCACGCTGACCCTGCCGGTCGGCACCATCCAGAACGAAGTCGATTCGCGCCTCAAGAAGCTCGCGCGCACCGTCAAGATGGACGGCTTCCGTCCCGGCAAGGTGCCGATGAACGTGGTGGCCCAGCGCTATGGCTATTCGGTGCACTACGAAGTCATGAACGACAAGGTCGGCGAGGCCTTCTCGCAGGCCGCCAACGAAGCCAAGCTGCGCGTGGCCGGCCAGCCCCGCATCACCGAGAAGGAAGAGTCGCCCGAAGGCGAGCTGGCCTTCGATGCGGTGTTCGAGGTGTTCCCCGAAGTCAAGATCAACGACCTGACCGGCGCCGAAGTCGAGAAGCTCTCGGCCGAAGTGGGCGACGAAGCCATCGACAAGACGCTCGACATCCTGCGCAAGCAGCGCCGCACCTTCGCCCAGCGCGCGCAAGACGCCGTTGCGCAGGACGACGACCGCGTGACCGTCGACTTCGAAGGCAAGATCGACGGCGAGCCCTTCCAGGGCGGCAAGGCCGAAGACTTCCAATTCGTGGTCGGCGAAGGCCAGATGCTGAAGGAATTCGAAGACGCCGTGCGCGGCATGAAGGCCGGCGACAGCCGCACCTTCCCGCTGTCGTTCCCGGCCGATTACCACGGCAAGGATGTGGCCGGCAAGCAGGCCGACTTCATGGTCACCCTGAAGAAGATCGAAGCCTCGCACTTGCCCGAAGTCAACGAACAACTGGCCAAGTCGCTCGGCATTGCCGAAGCCACCGTCGAAGGCCTGCGCGCCGACATCAAGCGCAACCTCGAGCGCGAAGTGAAGTTCCGCCTGCTGGCGCGCAACAAGAACGCCGTGATGGACGCCCTGGTGGCCAACGCCGAGCTCGACCTGCCGAACGCCAGCGTGCAGTCGGAAGTCAACCGCATGGTCGAAGGCGCCCGCGCCGAACTGAAGCAGCGCGGCATCAAGGACGCCGACAAGGCTCCGATCCCCGACGAAGTGTTCCGCCCGCAAGCCGAGCGCCGCGTGCGCCTGGGCCTGGTGGTCGCCGAACTGGTGCGCGCCAACAACCTGCAGGCCAAGCCCGAGCAGATCAAGGCCCACATCGACGAGCTGGCCGCCAGCTACGAAAAGCCGGCCGACGTGGTGCGCTGGTACTTCAGCGACAACAACCGCCTGGCCGAAGTCGAAGCCGTGGTCATCGAGAACAACGTGACCGATTTCGTCCTGGGCAAGGCCAAGGTCAACGAAAAGTCGGTGTCGTTCGACGAGCTGATGGCGCAGCAGCAGGGTTGATCCGCCGCTCCGGTAACGCCAATGGGGCTTGTGCTTTGCGGCACGAGCCCCATTTCACTCAGGCGTACAGTTCAGAAACAGCGAACGATTCCATTTCT
Source organism: Variovorax sp. Varisp85 (assembly GCF_047304045.1). Classification (NCBI taxonomy): domain Bacteria; kingdom Pseudomonadati; phylum Pseudomonadota; class Betaproteobacteria; order Burkholderiales; family Comamonadaceae; genus Variovorax; species Variovorax sp. Varisp85. The sequence goes on along the minus strand of NZ_JBGLYN010000029.1, from coordinate 45,926 downwards.
CGGAGAGCAAATTCATGAGCGCACAGGAAATCCAAGGCCTCGGCATGGTCCCGATGGTCATCGAGCAATCGGGCCGCGGCGAGCGGTCCTATGACATCTATTCGCGCCTCCTCAAGGAGCGCATCATTTTCCTGGTGGGCGAGGTCAACGACCAGACGGCCAACCTCGTCGTGGCGCAGCTGCTGTTCCTCGAGAGCGAGAACCCGGACAAGGACATCTCGTTCTACATCAACTCCCCGGGCGGCAGCGTGAGCGCCGGCATGGCGATCTACGACACCATGCAGTTCATCAAGCCCGACGTGTCGACCATGTGCCTCGGCTTCGCGGCCAGCATGGGCGCCTTCCTGCTGGCGGCCGGCGAGAAGGGCAAGCGCTTCTCGCTGCCCAACTCGAAGATCATGATCCACCAGGTGCTTGGCGGCGCACGCGGCCAGGCCACCGACATCGAGATCCATGCGCGCGACATCCTGCGCACCAAGGACCAGATGAACCGCATCCTGGCCGAACGTACCGGCCAGCCGCTGGAAAAAGTCAAGACCGACACCGAACGCGACTATTTCCTGACGGCCGACGAGGCCAAGGAATACGGTCTGGTCGACCAGGTCGTCGCCAAGCGCGGTTAAAACTGTCCGGCGCCCTGTGGCGCAAAAGGCAAAAAACGGCGTTTTCCACACGGGAAACGCCGTTTTTGTTTAGTTATCATTGTCCCTACCCTGTAACGAGGCAAAAGTCCATGGCCGATAAAAAAGGCTCCTCCAGCGAAAAAACGCTTTATTGCTCGTTCTGCGGCAAGAGCCAGCACGAGGTCAAAAAGCTGATCGCGGGCCCTTCGGTCTTCATCTGCGACGAGTGCATCGACCTTTGCAACGAGATCATCCGCGACGAGCTCCCAGCGGGCGAAGAAGCGCGTGAAGCACGCAGCGACCTGCCGACGCCGCTCGAGATCAAGACCAACCTCGACAACTACGTGATCGGCCAGGAGCCGGCCAAGCGCATGCTGTCGGTGGCCGTCTACAACCACTACAAGCGCTTGCGCCACAAGGAAAAGGCCAAGGGCGACGACGTGGAGCTCAGCAAGAGCAACATCCTGCTGATCGGCCCTACGGGCTCGGGCAAGACGCTGCTGGCGCAGACGCTCGCGCGCATGCTCGACGTGCCTTTCGTGATGGCCGACGCCACCACGCTGACCGAAGCCGGCTACGTGGGCGAGGACGTCGAGAACATCATCCAGAAGCTGCTGCAGAGCTGCAACTACGAGGTCGAGCGCGCCCAGCGCGGCATCGTCTACATCGACGAGATCGACAAGATCTCGCGCAAGTCCGACAACCCCTCGATCACGCGCGACGTGTCGGGCGAGGGCGTGCAGCAGGCGCTGCTCAAGCTCATCGAAGGCACGATGGCCAGCGTGCCGCCGCAAGGCGGGCGCAAGCACCCGAACCAGGACTTCCTGCAGATCGACACGACCAACATCCTGTTCATCTGCGGCGGTGCGTTCGCGGGCCTGGAGAAGGTCATCGAAAACCGCACCGAGGCCTCGGGTATCGGCTTCGGCGCCGCGGTCAAGAGCAAGGCCCAGCGCAGCATCACCGAGGTGTTCCGCGAAGTCGAGCCTGAAGACCTGATCAAGTTCGGCCTGATTCCCGAACTGGTGGGCCGCATGCCCGTGGTCGCATCGCTCGCGGAACTCAGCGAGGATGCGCTGGTCCAGATCCTGACCGAGCCGAAGAACGCGGTGGTGAAGCAGTTCACCAAGCTGCTGCAGATGGAAGGCGTGGATCTGGAGATCCGTCCGGCGGCGCTCAAGGCGATCGCACGCAAGGCGCTGGCCCGCAAGACCGGCGCACGCGGCCTGCGCTCGATCCTTGAACAGTCGCTGATCGACACCATGTTCGAATTGCCGAACGCGACCAATGTCGACAAGGTGGTGGTCGAGGAATCGACCATCGACGAAAACAAGCCCCCGCTGCTCGTGTACCGCGAAGCGGCGAAAAAGGCCTAAAGCCAAAGACCCGAAGGATCTGCATGTCTGGCCACACCCCTCTGCCTTCCGAAGCCCTCGACCTGCCGCTGCTGCCGCTGCGCGACGTCGTGGTGTTTCCCCACATGGTGATCCCGCTCTTCGTGGGACGCCCCAAGAGCATCAAGGCGCTCGAACTGGCCATGGAGGCGGAGCGCCGCATCATGCTGGTGGCGCAGAAGGCCGCCGCCAAGGACGAGCCCTCGGTCGAGGACATGTTCGAAGTCGGCTGCGTCTCGACCATCCTGCAGATGCTCAAGCTGCCCGACGGCACCGTGAAGGTGCTGGTCGAAGGCCAGCAGCGCGCACGCGTGAACCGCATCGATGACGGCGAGACGCACTTCTCGGCCAACGTGACGCCCGTCGTGGCGCCCGAAGGCGGCGAGAAGGGCACCGAGGTCGAGGCGCTGCGCCGCGCGGTGATGCAGCAGTTCGACCAGTACGTCAAGCTGAACAAGAAGATCCCGCCCGAGATCCTCACTTCGATTTCGAGCATCGACGATCCGGGCCGCCTCGCGGACACCATCGCCGCCCATCTGCCGCTCAAGCTCGACAACAAGCAGGCCGTGCTTGACCTCGACGACGTCAAGGCACGCCTGGAGAATCTGTTCGGGCAGCTCGAGCGCGAGGTCGACATCCTCAACGTCGACAAGAAGATCCGTGGCCGCGTGAAGCGCCAGATGGAGAAGAACCAGCGCGACTTCTACCTCAACGAGCAGGTCAAGGCCATCCAGAAGGAGCTCGGCGAAGGCGAAGAGGGCGCGGACATCGAGGAGATCGAGAAGAAGATCAAGCTCGCCAAGATGTCCAAGGAAGGCCTGAAGAAGGCCGAAGGCGAACTCAAGAAGCTCAAGCTCATGTCGCCCATGTCGGCCGAAGCCACCGTGGTGCGCAACTACATCGACGTGCTGATCGGCCTGCCCTGGAGCAAGAAGACCAAGATCAAGCACGACCTCGCCAATGCCGAGGCGGTGCTCAATGCCGACCACTATGGCCTCGAGAAGGTCAAGGATCGCATCCTTGAATATCTCGCGGTGCAGCAGCGCGTAGACAAGGTGAAGGCACCCATCCTGTGCCTCGTGGGCCCACCGGGTGTCGGGAAGACCTCGCTGGGGCAGTCGATCGCGAAAGCGACCGGCCGCAAGTACACCCGCATGGCGCTGGGCGGCATGCGCGACGAAGCCGAGATCCGCGGCCATCGCCGCACCTACATCGGCGCGCTGCCGGGCAAGGTGCTGCAGGGCCTGAGCAAGATCGGCACGCGCAATCCGCTGTTCCTGCTCGACGAAATCGACAAGCTGGGCACCGACTTCCGCGGCGACCCGTCGAGCGCGTTGCTCGAGGTGCTCGACCCCGAGCAGAACCACACCTTCGGCGACCACTATGTGGAAGTCGACTTCGACCTGAGCGACGTGATGTTCGTCGCCACCTCGAACTCGATGAACATCCCGCCGGCGCTGCTCGACCGCATGGAGGTCATCCGCCTCTCGGGCTATACCGAGGACGAGAAGACCAACATCGCGATCAAGTACCTGCTGCCCAAGCAGATGAAGAACAACGGCGTGAAGGACGACGAGCTCTTCGTCACCGAAGAGGCCGTGCGCGACATCGTGCGCTACTACACGCGTGAAGCGGGCGTGCGTTCGCTCGAGCGCGAACTGTCCAAGATCTGCCGCAAGGTGGTGAAGGGCCTGCTGCTCAAGCAACTCACGCCCAAGGTCACGGTCGACGGCAAGAACCTCAACGAGTTTCTCGGCGTGCGCAAGTACAGCTTCGGCCTCGCGGAGAAGCAGAACCAGGTCGGCCAGGTGGTCGGCCTTGCGTGGACCGAAGTCGGCGGCGACCTGCTGACGATCGAAGCCGTGACCATGCCCGGCAAGGGTGTGATCAGCCGTACCGGTTCGCTGGGCGACGTGATGAAGGAATCGGTCGAGGCTGCACGCACCGTGGTGCGCAGCCGCTCGCGCCGCCTGGGCATCAAGGACGAGGTGTTCGAAAAGCGCGACATCCATATCCACGTGCCAGATGGCGCGACGCCGAAGGACGGCCCGAGCGCGGGCGCGGCGATGACGACGGCCTTCGTGTCGGCGCTCACGGGCATCCCCGTGCGCGGCGACGTCGCGATGACCGGCGAGATCACGCTGCGCGGCGAGGTCACCGCCATCGGCGGCCTGAAGGAAAAGCTGCTGGCGGCACTGCGCGGTGGCATCAAGACCGTGCTGATCCCGGAGGAAAACGCCAAGGACCTGCAGGACATCCCAGAGAACGTGAAGAACGGCCTCGAGATCGTGCCCGTGAAGTGGATCGACAAGGTCCTCGAGATCGCGCTCGAGAAGATGCCCGAGCCGCTGTCCGACGAAGAGGTGGCTGCATCTGCTGCTGCCGTGGCCGAACTGGCCAAGCAGCGCGCGGCGGCACCCGCCGCGGAAGGTTCGGTCAAGCACTGACTGGTTGATCGCAAAACTTGTGGAGCCTCGAAAAACTGATATATAATTCGAGGCTCGAAACGCGGGAATAGCTCAGTTGGTAGAGCGCAACCTTGCCAAGGTTGAGGTCGAGAGTTCGAGACTCTTTTCCCGCTCCAGTTTTGAAAAAGGGAAGCAGCAGCTTCCCTTTTTTTCGCTAGGTCGATTTCGTATTTCTGCGTGGCGCGATAGCAAAGCGGTTATGCAACGGATTGCAAATCCGTCTAGCCCGGTTCGACTCCGGGTCGCGCCTCCACCTTCTCGTTCAATTCGATTCGACCCCGACGACCAAGCCCCGCCAACCCATGTTGCCGGGGCTTGTTTTGTTTGGGTTATCGTCGATGTTCAACCTGACGCCCGGATGGTGAAATTGGTAGACACATCGGACTTAAAATCCGCCGCTTCCTTAATCGGGGCATACGGGTTCGACCCCCGTTCCGGGTACCACACTTACAAGGGAGCATTCGATGCCTCGCTACAACGCTCCATTTGAGATCCATGTGCACGGCGACGTGCCGCTGCGTTCGGACGTGACCTTCGACCAGATCCAGGAGGCGCTCAAGCCCCTCTGGAAGTACGCCGGCGCCAAATCGCTGGCCGACGGTGCCACCAGCACCTACGAAGAAGAGCCCGGCATCCGCTTCGAGCAGAAGGACCACACGCTGCAGATGTGCTGGACCGTGCCCGGCGATGAAGACTTCCGCCAGGCCCTCGACGAGATGTGCATGGCCCTGAACGAGCTCTCCGAGCGCGGTGCGGCCATCGAGGTCACCTTCTACGACACCGACTTCGACGAGGAAGAGGGCGACCCCGAGGAAGAATCGCGTGACGACTTCCTGATGCTGTTCGTCGGCCCGAACCCGGCCGCAATCATGCAGGTGCAGCGCGATCTGCTGGTGGAAGACGTCGTCAATCTCATGGAGCGCCACTTCGACGGCGCTGAACTGGGTGGCGTGGTCTCCGAGATCGACCGCCTCTTCAGCGACCGTTTCGACGCGCTCGTGAACTCGCTCGAGATCGGCAAGCGTCCGCGCGGCACGGGCGGTCCCGGCAGCGGCGGTGGCCACGGCGGCGGCCGCCGTCCGCGCCACCTGCATTGATCCGCCCTTCATAGACAAGGCCTCATGGCCCTGTTTCCCGCCTCCGCGCTGCGCCCCGGGGTACGCAAGCGCGAGGTGTTCGGCTGGGCGATGTACGACTTCGCCAATTCGGGCTACACCACGGTCGTCATCACGGCAGTGTTTGCGGCCTACTTCGTGGGCGGCATCGCCAGGGGCGCGCCCTGGGCCGCCTTCGCATGGACGGCCGCGCTCAGCCTCTCCTATGCCATCGTGATGCTCACGATGCCGGCCATCGGCGCCTGGGCCGACTTGCGCGCGGCCAAGAAGCGGGTGCTCGTCTTCGCGACCGTCGGCTGCGTCCTCGCAACGGCAGCGCTTGCAATCACGCCCGGCTTCTCGGGTGCTTTCGGCGTTGCGCTGGCGATGGGGCTGGTGATCGTTTCCAACGCCTTCTATTCCTATGGCGAGTCCCTCACGGGTGCCTTCCTGCCCGAACTCGCCACGGCCGAGGGCATGGGCAAGGTGAGCGGGTGGGGCTGGGCCTTCGGCTATGTCGGCGGCATGCTGGCCCTGGGCATCTGCCTGGCCTATGTGCTGTGGTCGCAATCGAAGGGCTTGCCGGCGGCGCACTTCGTCCCGGTCACGATGCTCATCACGGCAGCCATCTACGGTGCGGCCGCCTGCGCCACCTTCGTGCTGTTGCCCGAGCGTGCGCAGCCTCGAACGGCGGATGCCGAACTCGGTGCATGGCAGCAACTGCGCGCCACATACCGCCAGGCCAGGGCCTATCGCGACTTCATGTGGCTGCTGGCCTGCACGGTCTGCTACCAGGGCGGCGTGGCGGTCGCCATCACGCTTGCTGCGATCTACGCGGAGCAGGTGATCGGCTTCGTCGCGAGCGAGACCATGGTGCTGATCTTCGTGCTCAACATCGCGGCGGCGCTGGGCGCCTTCGGCTTCGGCTACATCCAGGACCGCATCGGCCACAAGATTTCGCTGGCCGCCACGCTGGTCGCCTGGATCGCGGTCTGCGTGATCGCCGCCTTGGTGACGACCAAGGGCGGCTTCTGGTGGGCGGCCGCCATTGCGGGGCTGGCCATGGGATCGAGCCAGTCGGCCGGCCGTGCCATGACGGGCTATCTGGCGCCGCCGAAGCAGCTCGCGGAGTTCTTCGGGCTCTGGACCTTCGCGACCCGGCTCGCCAGCATCATCGGTCCGCTGAGCTTCGGCGCGATCACCTGGATGACGGGCGGCAACCAGCGCATCGCGATTCTCTCGACGGCGGTGCTGTTCGTGGCGGGGTTGCTGCTCCTGTTGCCAATCCGCATGGAGCGGGGCCGCGCCGCCGCTCTTCGCAGCCCGGCCTGAAGGCGCTCAGGGCACCTGCTGGCGAAGCGACTTCGGCACCTTGAAACGTTCGCCGTCGTAGCGCAGCGTGACGGTGTTGAATTTCGGGGGCAATGCCTTTTCCACGCAGCCCTGGTCTTCCTGCTCCTGCGCGCGGCTTTGCAGCAGCGTACGCGACAGCTGCAGGTCGGCAAGGCCGTTGCTGCTGCCCTTGCCGACGGACAACATGGTGCGCAGCTTGTCGAAGTGGCCGGTGCAGGTGGCGTCCCATCCACCATGGTCGTGGTCCAGCTCAATCTCCTGCAGAACCTCGCGCAACTGCTTGCCATGGTGCACGTAGAGCCGCACGGTTTCGCTGGCCAGCGGGCTGCCGGGCGCGTTGCTGCCGCGGTAGCGCACGCGCAGGCCGAAAGCGCGGGCCTCGGGCGACAGCACGTAGCGCGAGGTGTCGATGCGGATGTCCTGGATCGAGGTGGTGGCGTCCTCGTCGAGCGCCTCGGGCTGGAGGAGCCGGGCGATGACGGTGTCGCGTTCGGTGTTGCCGTTGTCGGGGCGCTGGATCAGCAGGATCTCGAGATCGAAGACCTTGGCGCCGTGGTCGGTCGTTTCGCGCGGCATGGGCAGCACGACGATGCTGCGCCCCGGAAAAGCCGGCCAGACCTTGCAGGCCGCGAGCCGCTCGTCGAGCGGCCGGTGGGGATGCAGCTTGGCGTGCATGCGCTCGGCCAGTCCGCTTTCGCAGGCCGCGTGGCTCAGCCCGGCGGCCGAGAGGCAGAAGAGAAGAGCGGCGTGGCGCAGCAGGCGCATCGAGGTCAGGCTTCGGTGGCCGTGGGAAGCCCGAGCCAGCGGGCGGCCGCCGCTTCGAGCACGGCGACGTTGCCGCTGCTTTGCAGCAGCAGGCTGCCGACGCCGCCATCCGCGAGTCGACCTGCCGACGCGAGCAGGCGCCGCGCCTGCTGCGCGACCGGCACGCCGGTGTCGATGAAGCGCAGCGTCGCCGGTGCATGCCGGCTCAATTCGTCTTTCACGAGCGGGTAGTGGGTGCAGCCCAGCACCACGGTGTCGACACCATCGGGGCCGTCGCCGAAAGGCCCGGCCTCTTTCATGTAGCGCTCGCACAGCGCCGCGATACCCGCAGCGTCGAAGCCTTCGATGGCCTTCACGAGCCCGTCGCACGGCACGGAGCGTACGTCTGCCGATCCGGCGAACGAAGCGCGCAGGGCCGCGTACTTGGCACTGGCCAGGGTGCCTCGCGTGGCCATCACTGACACGCGTCCGGTGCGGCTGGCCGACACCGCGGGCTTGAGGCCGGGCTCCAGCCCCACGATGGGCAGGTCGGGATGCTCGGCCCGAAGCAAGTGGATGGCGGCCGTGGTGGCTGTGTTGCAAGCCACCACGAGCGCCTTGACTGCATGCTCGCGCCGCAGATGCTCGACCACCGAGCGCGAGCGCTCGATCACGTAGGCGTCCCCGCGCTCGCCGTACGGCGCATAGGCCGTATCGGCAAAGTAGATGAAGTTCTCCTGCGGCAGCTCGGCCCTCAGCGCGGCCAGCACGCTGAGGCCGCCGACCCCGCTGTCGAAGACGCCTACAGCGGTCACTCGGAAACCTCCGTGCTGCGCACTGCGGTGCGAGCGCCTGCGGGCGGCCGAGCGGCGCTCAAGCTTCTTCCATCATGATGGTCTTGAACTCGCCGCTGGCGATGCGCTTCTGCCACTCGGCAGGGCCGGTGATGTGCGCGCTGGTGCCGCCGGCATCGACCGCCACCGTCACGGGCATGTCGACCACGTCGAATTCATAGATCGCTTCCATGCCCAGATCGGCGAAGCCCACCACCTTGGCGGTCTTGATGGCCTTGCTCACGAGGTAGGCGGCGCCGCCCACAGCCATGAGGTAGGCGCTCTTGTGCTTCTTGATCGCCTCGATGGCGACGGGGCCGCGCTCGGCCTTGCCGATCATCGCGATCAGGCCGGTCTGGGCCAGCATCATCTCGGTGAAGCCGTCCATGCGCGTGGCGGTGGTGGGGCCGGCGGGGCCCACGGCTTCATCGCCGACCGGATCGACCGGGCCGACGTAGTAGATGACGCGGTTGGTGAAGTCCACCGGCAGCTTCTCGCCCTTGGCCAGCATGTCCTGGATGCGCTTGTGCGCGGCATCGCGGCCGGTGAGCATCTTGCCGTTGAGCAGCAGGGTGTCGCCGGGCTTCCAGCTCGCCACTTCGGCGGGCGTGAGCTTGTCGAGGTCGACGCGCTTGCTCTTCTTTTCGTCGGGTGCCCAGTTGACGTTGGGCCACAGGTCGAGCGACGGCGGATCGAGGTACACCGGGCCGCTGCCGTCCATCACGAAGTGTGCATGGCGGGTGGCCGCGCAGTTGGGGATCATCGCCACTGGCTTGCTGGCCGCGTGCGTCGGGTACATCTGGATCTTGACGTCGAGCACGGTGGCCAGGCCGCCCAGGCCCTGCGCACCGATGCCCAGCGCGTTGACCTTCTCGTACAGCTCGATGCGCAGCGCCTCGACCTTGCTGAGTTCGGCGCCCGACTTCTTCTTGGCCTGCAGCTCGTGCATGTCGAGGTCGTCCATCAGGCTTTCCTTGGCCATCAGCGCGGCCTTCTCGGCCGTGCCGCCGATGCCGATGCCCAGCATGCCCGGCGGGCACCAGCCGGCGCCCATGGTCGGCACGGTCTTGAGCACCCAGTCGACCACGCTGTCGCCGGGGTTCAGCATGACCAGCTTGCTCTTGTTCTCGCTGCCGCCGCCCTTGGCCGCGACCGTCACTTCGACGGTGTTGCCGGGAACGATCTCGGTGAAGATCACCGCGGGCGTGTTGTCCTTGGTGTTCTTGCGGTCGAACTGCGGATCGGCCACGACCGAGGCGCGCAGCGTGTTGTCGGGGTGGTTGTAGCCGCGGCGCACGCCTTCGTTGATGGCGTCGTCCAGGCTGCCGGTGAAGCCGCCCCAGCGCACGTCCATGCCCACCTTGAGGAACACGTTGACGATGCCGGTGTCCTGGCAGATCGGGCGGTGGCCCGTGGCGCTCATCTTGCTGTTGGTCAGGATCTGCGCGATGGCGTCCTTGGCCGCGGGGCTCTGCTCGCGCTCGTAGGCGCGGGCCAAATGGGCGATGTAGTCGGCGGGGTGGTAGTAGCTGATGTACTGCAGCGCGGCGCTGATCGATTCGATCAGGTCGGCCTGCTGGATCGTGGTCGTCATGGTGGGGGGGTGTTTTTTGGAGTGTGGAACGCCCCCCGATTATCTCAGCCGGCGCGCCTACCTCGCCGCCGCCCGGGCTTCCTCGATCCAGCCGTCGAACAGCGGCCGATGCGCCTTGATCCAACCATCGGTGTGCCGCTCCAGGTCTTGCTGGGTATTGGCGCCCTGGCTCATGCGCAGGTTCTGGGCATTGATGTCGCCGATCGGCAGCTTCATCACCTCGAACAGCCTGCCGGCCGCGGGGTTCTTCTCGACGAAAGCCCGGTTGGCGACGATCTGCTCCTGGTTGGCCTGGAAGCCGTAGTTCTTGCCGTTGGGCAACCGCGTGTCGGCGCCGTCGCCCTGCGACGAAGAGGACGGCACCTGCAGCCACACCACGTCCGCGCCCGGACGCAGCACGGCGCTCACCCAGTAGGGCGTCCAGGTGTAGTACAGCACCGGCTTGTCCTGCCTGAAGCGGGCGATGGTGTCGGCCATCAGCGCGGCATAGCTGCCCTGCTTGTGCGTGACGGTGTCGCGCAGCTGATAGGCCGTCAGGTGTTTTTCGATCGCGAGTTCGCAGCCCCAGCCGGGATTGCAGCCTGTCAGGTCGGCACGGCCGTCGCCGTCTGTGTCGAACAGCTTCGCAATGGCCGGGTCCTTGAGCTGCGCGATGTTGGTGATGTTGTATTGCTCGGCTGTCTTGCGGTCGATCAGGTAGCCCTGCACCGCGCCGTCGGAGTACACGCCCCTGCGCCACAGCTTGGCGTCGCCGCCGCTGTTCTTGTAGAAGTCGGCGTGCAGCAGGCTCCAGTGGTTGGCCATGAAGGTGGCGTCGCCGTTGGCGATGGCGAGGTGTTCGGTGGCGGGCTCCAGGTCTTTCATGGGCTCGACCGTGTAGCCGAGCTTTTCGAGCGCGCGCATCACCAGCAGCGTCTGGAACGCCTCCTCGGCGAGCGAGCTCTTGAGCGGCTGCACGGTCACGCCCTTGCCGGGGAGGTCGTTGGCGGCTTGCGCGGCCATGCCGAAGGCGACGAAGCCGAGGGCCAGAAAGCTGCGTGCGATGAAAGTGGTTTTCTTCATGCGTTGAATTCCTCCGTGGCGGGTCATTGCGCTTGCGTGGACAAGGCGGGAGCAGGCGCGTTCGCACCGCGCGACGGCGTGCCCAGCAAGCGCTGCAGCACGCGCAGCGAGAAGCCGGCCGGCCCGGTGTGCCACCAGCGGCGACCCGCGCTGCGGCGCGACTTGCCCATCGCCTGCGTCAGCCGGTCGAGCGAAATCGCCAGCAGCACGATGCCCAGGCCGCCGACCGTCGCCAGGCCCATGTCGAGCCGGCCGATGCCGCGCAGCACCATCTGGCCCAGGCCGCCCACGGCGATCATCGAGGCGATCACCACCATCGACAGCGACAGCATCAGCGCCTGGTTGATGCCCGCCATGATCGACGGCATGGCCAACGGCAGTTGCACCTTCACCAGCATCTGCCATGGCGAAGCGCCGTAGGCGCGCGCGGCCTCGATGAGGTCGGGCCGCACCTGGCGCAGGCCCAGGCTGGTCAGGCGCACCAGCGGCGCCAGCGCGAAGATGATCGTCACGATCACGCCCGGCACGTTGCCGATGCCGAACAGCATCACCACCGGCACGAGGTACACGAATGCTGGCGTGGTCTGCATGGCGTCGAGCAGCGGGCGCATGAGGCGCTGGGCCCGGTCGCTGCTGGCCAGCAGCACGCCCAGCGGCAGGCCGATGAACATGCAGAACACGAGCGAGGTCAGCACCAGCGACAGCGTCACCATGGCTTCGGGCCAGATGCCCAGCATCGCCACGAGCAGCAGCGCGACCGTGGTGCCGACGGCCAGCGCGCGGCCGGCGAACTGCCAGGCGAAGAGGCCGATCAACGCGATCATCGCCAGCGTGGGCAAGCCGGTGAGCAGGCCCTGGACCCAGTTCAGCGTGCTGTCGATGGGCAGGCGCACGGTCTGGAAGAAGGGCCGGAAATGTTCCACCACCCAGCCGAGGCCCTGGTTGATCCAGGATTCGACGGGCAAGGAACCGTCCCAGAGGCGGTGCAGCTGGAAGCCGTCAGTCGCGGCATTGGCCGATCCGGCCAGCTGGTGGGCCGTGTCGACAGGGGCATCGAGCCAGGCGCTGGTGGCAGAGGTGTCGGGCGCGGCTGAGAGTGCTTCCCACGGATCGACGAAGGTGGGGGCTGCAGGCGTGTCCAGCACCGGCGTGCCCAGGTCGGAAGGAAGTGTGTTGTCGTTCATCGTTCAAGGTCCTCCGTGAATTCAGTGCGGCTCGGCGGCGAGCGCGGGGGCGGCGTTGGGCAAGACGGGCTCGATCGGCGGCGTGTCGCGGTCGAGGAACTTGAGCAGCGTCGTCTTGCTGATCGCACCGCAGAAGCGGCCGTCGCTGGCCACCACCGGCAGCGCGCACGGTGCCTGCGCGAGCTGGCCGATCAGGCCCGCCACGGGGGCTTCGGCGTCGATGCGCGGCAGGTCGTCGAGGAACGCGTGCTGCAGCCCCAGCGGACCCGAATGCCCATCGAGCGCGCTGCGCAGCGTGTCCGCCGACACCACGCCCAGGTAGCGCCTGTTCGGGCTGGTCACGTAGGCGAAGTCGCGGTCCTGGTCTTCCAGCACCTTGAGCGCCGCGCGCGCACCGCGCTCGGGGTGCTCGCACACGACGGTGAGCGATTTGCGCGCGATGTCCGCTGCCTTGAACACCGCCGCCGCATCCACGCCGCGCACGAAGCTGCGCACGTAATCGTCGGCGGGGCAGCGCAGGATCTCGTCGGGCGTGCCGACCTGGATCACCTGGCCGTCCTTCATGATCGCGATGCGGTCGCCGATGCGCATCGCTTCATCCAGGTCGTGCGAGATGAAGACGATGGTGCGGCGCTGTTCCTTCTGCAGTCGCAGCAGCTCCGACTGCATCTCGGTGCGGATGATCGGGTCGAGCGCCGAGAAGGCCTCGTCCATCAGCAGGATCGACGGGTCCGAGGCCAGCCCGCGCGCCAGTCCCACGCGCTGCTGCATGCCGCCGGAAAGCTCATCGGGATAGCTGTCGCCCCAGCCTGCAAGGCCTACTTGCGCGAGCGCCTGATCGGCTTGCGCGAGCCGCTCTTTCTTGCTCGTGCCCGACAGTTCGAGGCCGAAGGCGGTGTTCTCGCGCACCGTCATGTGCGGCATCAGCGCGAACGACTGGAACACCATGCTGATGTCCTTGCGGCGCAGCGCGCGCAGCTTGGCGTCGGAGTGCTCGTTGATGTCGGCGCCATCGATCACGATGCGCCCGGCGGTCGGCTCGATCAACCGGTTCAACAGGCGCACCAGCGTCGACTTGCCCGATCCCGAGAGGCCCATGATCACGAAGATCTCGCCGGCCTGGATCTCGAAGGTGGCATCGAACACGCCGATCGACTGGCCTGTCTCGGCGAGGATTTCCTTCTTCGAGAAACCTTGCCGCACGAGTTCCAGGGCCTGCCCGGGCGCGTCGCCGAACACCTTGAAAACATGGTCGATGAGAATTCCTTTGGCCATATGCCGGGGCTCCTTGTGTGAAGGTTGGACACAGCACCGCCCCGGAGGACGGCAACGGTCACGCCATCAGCCGATGGGACTGTCCGAACAGAGAGCGCGTGAGGAAAACGCGTGCAATGGCCCGGCGAGCCTCTGGGGCTGCCGACAGGCACTGAAGACGACGTGGCGACGAAACCAGTGCCCGCCGAAAGGTGGCGTGGCAGTGGGGCCGGAAACGATCCGGCCGGTTTGCCGGGCAGGGCCCGGCGGGGAGAACCTTGCACCGCGACGGGATTCGGAGATCCGCGAGTAGTGCAGGGCCGATCAACATGACTTGTTGGTCGTCTGAAGCTGATGATTATAACTTTTTGACATGACGCGAGTCAACCCAACGGGCGTAACGTAATGTCGGCGGCGGCCCAATGGCCCCGTCAGATGCGAGCTATTCTTATTGGCCGATACTCGGCCTCGCGCCCGATCAGGCGGCGCGACCATCCAAGACTGCGGAGCTTTTTCACCATGACGACTTCCCCCAAGACCCGTGCCGAGCGCGATACCTTTGGACCGATCGACGTGCCGGCCGACAAGCTGTGGGGTGCGCAGACGCAGCGCTCGCTGCAGAACTTCGACATCTCCGGGGAGCAGCAGCCGCGCGAGATCATCAAGGCGCTGGCTCAGGTGAAGCGCGCGTCGGCCGTCGTCAACCACGCGCTGGGCCTGCAGGACCAGAAGAAGACGAACGCCATCGTGGCAGCGGCCGATGAAGTCATCGCCGGCAAGCACCCGGGCGAGTTCCCGCTGGTGGTCTGGCAGACCGGCTCGGGCACGCAGACCAACATGAACGTCAACGAGGTGCTGGCCAACCGGGCGAGCGAAATCCTCGGCGGCGAACGCGGGGAAGGGCGCCTCGTGCATCCGAACGACGACGTCAACCGCAGCCAGTCGAGCAACGACGTGTTCCCGACCGCAATGCACGTGGCCGCCGTCGAGGCGATCACGCACAAGCTGCTGCCGGCCATCGCCAAGCTGCGCGGCACACTCGACCAGAAGGCCAAGGATTTCGCCGACATTGTGAAGATCGGCCGCACCCACCTGCAGGACGCCACGCCCCTCACGCTGGGCCAGGAGTTCTCGGGCTACGTGGCGCAACTGGCGCACGGCGAGGCGCATGTGCGTGCCGCGTTGCCGCACCTGTGCGAACTGGCGCTGGGCGGCACGGCCGTCGGCACCGGGCTCAATGCGCCCAAGGGTTATGCCGAGAAGGTGGCCGCCGAGTTGGCCAAGCTCACGGGCCTGCCTTTCGTCACCGCGCCGAACAAGTTCGAAGCCATGGCCAGCGTCGACGCGCTGGTACACGCCCACGGCGCACTCAAGACGCTGGCTGCCAGCATGAACAAGATCGCCAACGACGTGCGCTGGCTGGCCAGCGGCCCGCGCAGCGGCATCGGCGAACTGAGCATCCCGGAGAACGAACCCGGCTCGTCGATCATGCCGGGCAAGGTCAACCCGACCCAGAGCGAAGCCGTCACGATGCTCGCCGCGCAGGTGTTCGGCAACGACGTGGCCATCAACATCGGCGGCGCCTCGGGCAACTTCGAACTGAACGTGTTCCGCCCGATGGTGGCGCACAACTTCCTGCAGAGCGTGCGCCTGCTGGCCGACGGCATGGTGAGCTTCAACGACCACTGCGCCGTGGGCATCGAGCCGAATCGTGAACGCATCATGGAGCTGGTGCAGCGCTCGCTGATGTTGGTGACGGCGCTGAACACGCACATCGGCTACGACAAGTCGGCGTACATCGCGAAGAAGGCGCACAAGGAAGGCACGAGCCTGCGCGAGGCGGCGATTGCATCCGGCCACCTCACGGCCGAGCAGTTCGATCAGTGGGTGGTGCCGGAGAACATGACCGGCCGCTGATGCCGTGGTGGGGGCCGTCACTCGCGGGGGCCGCCGCGCACGGCCGCCCGAAGCGGGGCCGTCCCGCCCCCGGTAGGGGGTTGGCGAAGCGACACGAAGTGCGCGCAGCCTGGGGGCGAGCTTCAATATCCGATGGTGTAGCGCTGGCGCGAGTGCGCCGGCTTTTCGAGCTCGTCGATGAACGCGATTGCGTAGTCCTCGAACGTGATCCAGCTGCGGCCTTCGGCGCTCACAAGCAGGTCGTCCTTGCCCAGGCGGAACTTGCCCGTGCGCTCGCCTTCGACGAACTCGGCGGAGGGCGACAGGAAGGTCCAGTCGAGTTCCTTCTCGTTGCGCAGCGCCTCGAGGAACACGCCGCCGGCCGAGGCTTCGGCGCGGTAGGCGTCGGGGAAGTTCGGCGTATCGATCACTTTCAGGCCGGGCGCCGCGAACAGGCTGCCGGCGCCGCCGACCACCAGCAGGCGCTTCACACCCGCGCGCTTCACGGGTTCGATGATGGCCGCAGGCGGCACGGTGGAGAAGTGCGCGGCGCTGAACACGGCGTCATGGCCGGCCAGGGCTTTCTCGAGTGCGGCGCCGTCGAGCACGTCGAGGTCGACGGCCTTCACGTTGGCGCGGCCCGCCAGCTTGGCGCTGGCCTTGCGCGCGATGGCAGTGACCGTGTGGCCGCGGCGCAGGGCTTCTTCGAGAAGGCGGCCGCCGGCGCGTCCGGTGGCTCCAATGATGGCGATGTGGCTCATGAGGGACTCCTGTGAAAGATCGAAAGGATCGGATGGAATGAATCGCATCTTAGGTTTCTGTTTTCGAAAGAAATACCTCGATTTGCGCGCTTGTTTATTCCTAAAATCGTTCGAATGGACCGATTGAATGCAATGCGCGTGTTCGTGAACGTGGTCGATTCGGGCAGCCTTTCGGCCGCGGCCGACAAGCTCGACCTGTCCCGGCCGGTCGTCACGCGCTACGTGGCCGAGCTGGAGCAATGGACCGGTGCGCGCCTGCTGCACCGCACGACGCGCCGGCTGAGCCTCACAGCCGCTGGCGAAGAACTGCTGCCGCGCTGCCGCCAGGTGCTCGAGCTCACCGGCGACATGCAGGCCGCGGTGCGGCATCCGGCCGAGGCGCCGCGTGGGCAGTTGCGCATCACGGCCAGCACCTCGTTCGCGCAGGCGCAACTGGCCGATGCGGTGGCCGACTACGTGCGGCTCTACCCGGGTGTGGCTGTCGACCTGGTGCTGCTCGACAGGGCCGTGAACCTGGTCGACGAGCGCATCGACCTGGCCATTCGCGTGGCCGCGGAGATCGACCCCAACCTGATCGCGCGCCGGCTCACCGACTGCCGCTCGGTCGTGTGCGCGTCACCGGCGTACCTGAAGGAGCACGGCCAGCCGCTGCGCGTGGAAGAGCTGGCGCAGCGCAATTGCCTCACGCATTCGTACTTCGGGCGCAGCCTCTGGAATTTCACGCGCAAGGGCACGGGGGAGCCGGCCTCGGTGGCCGTGGGCGGCAATGTCTCGGCCAACGATGCAGCCAGCCTGATGTGCCTGGCCCGGGCCGGGGCAGGCATCGCGATGCTGCCGACCTATCTGGCGGCGCCACTGCTGCATGAAGGGGAACTGGTGCGGCTTTTCGGCGATTTCGAGCCGCAGGTGGTGGGCATGTACGCGGTATATGCCTCGCGCAAGCACATGCCGGCCACGCTGCGCACGATGCTCGATTTCCTGGCCGCGCGCTTCACTGAAACGCCGGCCTGGGACACGCCTTAGTGGTGCGTGTTGGCGGCTGCGGCTTCGTTCATCAGCTTGTCGGTATAGGCGATGGCCATGGCCGAGAACAGGAAGGCGATGTGGATCGCGGTCTGCGCGATCAGCACGCGGTCGGTGTAGTTGTCCGCGTTGATGAAGGTCTTCAGCAGGTGGATCGAGCTGATGCCGATGATGGCGGTGGCCAGCTTCACCTTGAGCACCGAGGCGTTCACGTGGCTCAGCCATTCGGGCTGGTCGCGGTGGCCTTCGAGGTCCATGCGGCTCACGAAGGTCTCGTAGCCACCCACGATCACCATGATCAGCAGGTTCGAGATCATCACCACGTCGATCAGCGCAAGTACCACCAGCATGATCACCGTCTCGTTGAGCGTGCCCACCGGCGCCGTGGTCTTGTAGCCGATGCTGGTGATCAGCGCCTGCAGCGCATCCTGACTGCCGAAGGCGGCTTCGACCAGGTGCAGCAGCTCGACCAGGAAGTGCACCACGTACACCGCCTGCGCCACGATCAGGCCCAGGTAGAGCGGCAACTGCAGCCAGCGGCTCGCGAAAATCAGCTTGGGCAGGGGGCGCAGCGGCGAACCACGGGCTGGTACGGGCGGGTTCCGGGTGTCGAAAGGATCGGTAGCGGACATTGGCGGGCGAGAGATGAAAGACCGCGGATTCTAGGTGTGCCCCTGTGTCGTACTCGTGATAACCCTGCGAACTAACATCGAACCCGTCAGTGACCCGTAAGTGCGGCCACCGACATTACGGCCGCACCTTCCAGGAGACAAAAAGCATGAGCAGCGCATCGAAGAACATTGAATCCGTCCTCGTCGAGAACCGTGTATTTCCCCCTGACGCCCGCGCCACCGAAGGCGCCCGCATCTCCGGCATGGCCGCCTACGAGGCCCTGTGCAAGGAGGCCGAGGAGGACTTCGAAGGGTTCTGGGCCCGCCTGGCCAAGGGCAACCTGCAATGGACCAAGCCCTTCACGAAGACGCTGGACGAATCGAAGGCCCCGTTCTACGAATGGTTCGGCGACGGCGAGCTCAACGCCAGCGCCAACTGCCTCGACAGGCACATGGGCACCCCGGTCGAGAACAAGACCGCCATCGTCTTCGAAGCCGACGACGGCACCGTCACCAACGTCACCTACAAGGAGCTGCTGGCCCGCGTGAGCCAGTTCGCCAACGCGCTGAAGGCCGCGGGCATCCAGAAGGGCGACCGCGTCGTCATCTACATGCCGATGACGGTCGAGGGCGTGATCGCCATGCAGGCCTGCGCGCGCATCGGCGCCACCCACAGCGTGGTGTTCGGCGGCTTCTCGGCCAAGGCGCTGCAGGAGCGCATCATCGATGCGGGCGCGGTGGCGGTCATCACGGCCAACTACCAGATGCGCGGCGGCAAGGAACTGCCGCTCAAGGCCATCGTGGACGACGGCATCGCGCTGGGCGGCTGCGAATCGATCAAGACCGTGTTCGTCTACGAGCGCACGCCCACCGCATGGACGCGCGTCGAAGGCCGCGACAAGACCTTTGCCGAGGCGCTGAAAGGGCAGGGCACCGAATGCGCCCCGGTGCCGGTGAATGCCGAGCACCCGCTCTTCATCCTCTACACCTCGGGCTCCACCGGCAAGCCCAAGGGCGTTCAGCACGCCACCGGCGGCTACCTGCTGTGGGCCAGGCTCACGATGGACTGGACCTTCGACATCCGCCCCGAAGACGTGTTCTGGTGCACCGCCGACATCGGCTGGATCACCGGCCACACGTACGTCGCCTACGGCCCGCTCGCGGCCGGCGCCACGCAGGTGGTGTTCGAGGGCATTCCTACCTTCCCGCATGCGGGCCGCTTCTGGCAGATGATCGAGAAGCACAAGGTGTCGGTGTTCTACACGGCGCCCACCGCGATCCGCTCGCTCATCAAGGCGGCCGAGGGCGACGAGAAGGTGCATCCGAAGAACTGGGACCTGACGAGCCTGCGCATCCTCGGCTCGGTCGGTGAGCCCATCAATCCCGAAGCCTGGATGTGGTACCACCGCAATATCGGAGGCGAGCGCTGCCCGATCGTCGACACCTTCTGGCAGACCGAGACCGGCGGCCATGTGATCACGCCGCTGCCGGGCGCCACGCCGCTGGTGCCGGGCTCGTGCACGCTGCCGCTGCCGGGCATCATGGCCGCCATCGTCGACGAGACCGGCAAGGACCTGCCCAACGGCGCCGGTGGCATGCTGGTCATCAAGCGGCCGTGGCCCTCGATGATCCGCACCATCTGGAACGATCCCGAGCGCTTCAAGAAGAGCTATTTCCCCGAGGAAATGGGCGGCACCATCTACCTGGCCGGCGACGGTGCGGTGCGCAGCGCCGACCGCGGCTACTTCCGCATCACGGGCCGCATCGACGACGTGCTGAACGTGTCGGGCCACCGCCTGGGCACGATGGAGATCGAGTCGGCCCTCGTGTCCAAGACCGACCTCGTGGCCGAAGCCGCGGTGGTCGGCCGTCCCGACGACGTGACGGGCGAGGCCGTGTGCGCCTTCGTCGTGCTGAAACGTGCCCGCCCGACCGGCGAGGAAGCCAAGCAGATCGCCAACGAACTGCGCAACTGGGTGGCCAAGGAGATCGGTCCCATCGCCAAGCCCAAGGACATCCGCTTCGGCGACAACCTGCCCAAGACGCGCAGCGGGAAGATCATGCGGCGCCTGCTGCGCAGCATCGCCAAGGGCGAGGCGATCACGCAGGACACCTCGACGCTTGAGAATCCGGCCATTCTGGAACAGTTGTCACAGACCAACTGAACGGTGCTGTAGGACATGGCCGTTTAAGCGGCCATCCACGCCGAACCGGGCCCTTCGCTGAGGTAAAACCATCCGGAGCACCGTGCGCCTCGACGCGCATGGGCGTTTCCGATGTGTCCGATCTTTCCGAAGGAGGCCCCCATGGGCGTGAGATCCGCTTTTCTTCTTGTCATCGTGCTGCTCATCGCAGCGCTCGCCGCGCTGAACTGGGGCACGCTGTCCGCACCCACCAACGTATGGCTGGGTTTCATGACCGTCTCGGCGCCGCTGGGCCTGATCATGCTGGGGCTGACGGTGGTGCTGGCTGCCTTCTTCCTCGTCTATGTGCTGTACCTGCACAGCTCAGTGCTGATCGACACCAAGCGCCACACCAAGGAAATGCAGGTCCAGCGCGACCTTGCGGACAAGGCCGAGGCCTCGCGCTTCACCGAACTGCGCAACTTCCTGGAGGCGCAGGAGAACAAGCACATGGCGCAGAACGCCGACCGGCAGGCGGCGATGCTGGCGCGCCTGGAGCAGCTCGAAACCGCGATCCGCCTGCGCTCGGATCAGACCGACAACACCGTGGCCGCGCACATCGGCCAACTCGAAGACCGCATCGAGCGCAGGCCGCTGCCGGTGGACATCAACCCGCAGGCGTGATGCCCCCGGAACCTACTTCGTCGACAGCACCCAGGCTGCGAGCTTCCGGGCGTCGGCTTCGCTGACCTGGTTGTTCGCCGGCATCGGCACCGGCCCCCATACGCCGGAGCCGCCCTTGACGATCTTGCTGGCAAGAGTGTCGACGGCACCCTTGTCGTCCTTGTACTTGGCGGCCACGTCCTTGAATGCCGGGCCGAGCACCTTGCGCTCGACCGCGTGGCAGCTCATGCAGTTCTTCGAGGTTGCCAGGGCGAGGTCGGCGAAGGCGGGTGCGGCGAGTCCGACAAGGCCGAGGCCGAGGGCTGCCGACAACAAGACTCTTTTCATGGGGCGTATTTCGTAAGGGCTGAGTTACATTCGACTCAACGCGATTGTAGGTAGCGCCGTGCACGTCGTACGGGTGCGTGCCAATACAACCCGGAGGGATTCGCGATGTGGTTTCTGGCGCTGGGCCTGCTTGGATTGGCCCTCAAGTATTTGGAAGTGGGCATGGTCGCCGGCTGGAGCTGGTGGATCGTGCTGTCCCCGTTTGCAATGGCCGTCGCATGGTGGGCCTGGGCCGATTCGTCGGGCTATACCAAACGCAGGGTCATCGAGCGGGAAGACCGGCGCAAGCAGGATCGTATCGATCGCCAGAAGACCAACATGGGCATGAAGACCGGCAACGGGCAGCGCCGGAAGTAGGGCTCGACCCCAGGCTGCGCGGCACTTCGTGTCCGCTTCGCCTTCCCCCTGCCGGGGGCAACACCTGAGGCCCGGCGAAGCCGGTTCCTCGGTGTTTCACGCAATAGCCCCGATCAGAACTTGTCGAGCACTGCGCCCGAACTGGCGCTGGACGCATTGAACGCGAACTTCGCCTGCACGCCGCGCGTGTAGCGCGGTGCCGGTGCCTTCCAGCCTTCGCGGCGCTTCGCGATCTCGGCTTCGGGCACGTTCAGTTCGAGCACCAGCTTGTGCGCGTCGATGGTGATCGAGTCGCCTTCGTTCACGAAGGCGATGGTGCCGCCGGCGGCCGCTTCGGGCGCCACATGGCCGACCACCATGCCCCAGGTGCCGCCGGAGAAACGGCCGTCGGTGATCAGGCCGACGCTTTCGCCGAGGCCCGCGCCGATCAGCGCACCCGTGGGTGCCAGCATTTCCGGCATGCCCGGGCCGCCCTTGGGGCCGAGGTAGCGCAGCACCATCACGTCGCCGGCCACGATCTTGCCGGCCAGGATGGCCTGCAGTGCTGACTGCTCGTCGTCGAACACGCGCGCCGGGCCGGTGATGACGGGGTTCTTCAGGCCGGTGATCTTGGCGACCGCGCCTTCGGGCGAGAGGTTGCCCTTCAGGATGGCGAGGTGGCCCTGGTCGTACATCGGCTTGTCGATCGGGCGGATCACGTCCTGGTCGGCGCGCGGCACATCGGGCACGTCCTTCAGCACTTCGGCAATCGTCTGGCCCGAGATGGTGATGCAATCGCCGTGCAGCAGGCCTGCGTTCAGCAGCACCTTCATCACTTGCGGAATGCCGCCCGCCTGGTGCAGGTCGACCGCGAGGTATTTGCCCGATGGCTTCAGGTCGCACAGCACCGGCACCTTCTTGCGCATGCGCTCGAAGTCGTCGATGGTCCATTCGACCTCGGCCGCGTGCGCGATCGCCAGGAAGTGCAGCACCGCATTGGTCGAGCCGCCCGTGGCCATGATCACGGCCACTGCGTTCTCGATGGCCTTCTTGGTCACGATGTCGCGCGGCTTCAGGTCTTTCTTGATGGCTTCGATCAGCACCTTGGCCGATTCCTTGGCCGAGTTGGCTTTTTCATCGTGCGGATTGGCCATGGTCGACGAGTAGGGCAGCGAGATGCCCAGCGCCTCGAAGGCGCTGGACATGGTGTTGGCCGTGTACATGCCGCCGCACGAGCCGGTGCCGGGAATGGCGCGCTTCTCGATCTCGTGCAGGTCTTCGTCGCTCATGTTGCCCGCGGCGTTCTGGCCCACGGCCTCGAACACGCTCACGATGTTCAGGTCTTGCCCCTTGTAGCGACCGGGGAGGATGGTGCCGCCGTACACGTAGATGGCCGGCACGTTGGCGCGCAGCATGCCCATCAGGCCGCCGGGCATGTTCTTGTCGCAGCCGCCGACCACCAGCACGCCGTCCATCCACTGGCCGCCGACGCAGGTTTCGATGCAGTCGGAAATGACTTCGCGGCTGACCAGCGAGTACTTCATGCCCTCGGTGCCCATGGCCATGCCGTCGGAGATGGTGGGCGTGCCGAACACCTGTGCGTTGCCGCCGGCTTCCTCGATGCCGGCGATGGCAGCGTCGGCCAGCTTCTGCAGGCCCGAGTTGCAGGGCGTGATGGTGCTGTGGCCGTTGGCGACGCCGACCATCGGCTTCTTGAAGTCGCCTTCCTCGTAGCCCATGGCGTAGAACATGGAGCGGTTGGGCGCGCGGCTCTTGCCTTCGACGATGTTGGCGCTGCGGCGGTTGATCTGGATCGGCTTGGTGTCCATGGTGTCTCTTCTGTCGTGGGGGATCGGGGGGAACCCAAGTATCGGACTTCTGATTGATTGGTTCCAATCCGTTTTCGAGCACGGATTGATATGCTTCGCATATGAATGAAGCCCTGATCGACCTGCGGGCCTGGCGGCAGTTCGTGGCCGTGGCCGAGGAGCTGCACTTCGGCCGCGCCGCGCTGCGGCTGCACATGACGCAGCCCCCGGTGACGCAGGCCATTGCCCAGCTCGAGAAGACGCTGGGCGTGGTGCTGTTCGACCGCACGCGAAGACGCGTGGCGCTCACGCCCGCCGGCGAGGCCTTGCTGCCCGACGTGCGCGAGCTGCTGGCGCGCGCGCAGGCGCTTCCCGTGCGGGCACGGGCGGCAGCGGCGGGGCAGGTGGGGCGGGTGCGCATCGCCTTCGTCTCGACGGTCGGCTTCGAGCAGCTGCCGGCCTGGGTGCGCGAGTTCCGCGTGCTGTGCCCGGAGGTTGCGCTCGAATTGGTCGAGGCCACCGGCGACGTGCAGCTCGAAGCCTTTGCGCGCGGCGAGATCGATGCCGGGCTGATGCTGCATTCGCCCGGCGCGGCGCCGCCCGGCCTGTCCCGCCTGCCGGTGGAGGAAGAGGCGCTGGTGCTGGCCCTGCCGGCGCAGCACCGGCTCGCCCGCGCACGGCCCGTGCCGCTGGCAGAGGTGCTGGCCGAGCCGCTGGTGATCTTTCCGCGCCGCATCGTGCCGTCGCTGCACGATGCGGTGTTCGACCTCTATCACGCAGCTGGCCGAGTGCCCCAGGTGGCACAGGAGGCGATCCAGATGCAGACCATCGTCAACCTCGTGTCGGGTGGCATCGGCGTGGCCTGGGTGCCGCACAGCGTGATGCAGTTTCGGCGCGCTGGCGTCGTCTACCGGCAGGCCGGCGAATTCAAGGGCGTGGGCCGGCGCCGCGTGGCGCTGCCGGCTTGCGAGACGAGCCTCGTATGGCCGGCGCAGGCTGCGCACCCAGCGCTGGCGCGGTTCGTGGCGTTCGTGCGCGAGCGCACGGCGGGGGCCAAGCAGGGCGCAGGGTCCGCTCGCTGACCAGCAAATTCGCAGAACACCGCGGAACCGGCTTTGCCGGGCCGCAGGTGTTGCCCCCGGCAGGGGGAGGGCGAAGCGACGCGAAGTGCGCGAAGCCTGGGAGCGAGTCATTCGCTCCGGGCACAATCTGCGGATGCTCATGTATCCGCAGATCAATCCCATCGCCCTGCAGCTCGGGCCGGTGGCCATCCACTGGTACGGCCTGACCTACCTGGCCGCGTTTGCGCTGTTCTATTTTCTCGGCACGCGCCGGCTGCATCACGAGCCGTACCGCTCGCTGGTGGGCGCGGTGGTGTGGCAGCGCAAGGACATCGAGGACATTCTTTTTCTCGGCGTGATGGGCGTCATCGTCGGCGGGCGGCTGGGCTACTGCCTGTTCTACAAGCCCGAGTTCTATCTGACGCATCCGCTCGAAATCCTCTACGTGTGGCAGGGCGGCATGAGCTTCCATGGCGGGCTGCTCGGCGTGATCGGTGCCATGGTCTGGTTCTCGCGTTCGCGTGCGCGGCCGTTCTGGCAGGTGATGGACTTCGTCTCGCCCTGCGTGCCGACCGGGCTTGCCGCCGGCCGCGTGGGCAACTTCATCAACGGCGAACTGTGGGGCCGCTTCAGCAGCCCCGATCTGCCCTGGGGCATGGTGTTCCCGCAAAGCGGATCGATGCTGCCGCGCCATCCCTCGCAGGTCTACCAGTTCCTGCTCGAGGGGCTGTTGCTCTTCGTGGTGATGTGGCTCTATGCGCGCAAGGAGCGCAAGCAGGGGCAGGTGGCCGCGGTGTTCCTCATCGGCTACGGCGTGCTGCGCTTCGTGGCCGAGTACTTCCGCGAGCCCGACGACTTCCTCGGCCTGCGCGCGCTGAACCTGAGCCAGGGGCAATGGCTCAGCGTGCCGATGGTGATCGCCGGCATCGCACTGTGGTTCTGGTTCGGCCGCGCCAACAACAAGACCGCCCCCGCGCAGGCGTGAGTTCGTTCAGCCGGAAGCTTGCAGGGTAAGTCCCAGCCGCGCAGGGCGTGCGCGGCTCTTGCGCCAAATGTTCCGCGGGCTCAGAATTACGCGTAATTACAGGAAATTACGCGATTCCCATGCGCCTGGTTCCCAACTCCCTGCACGACGAAGTCGCTGCCACGCTGCGCGAGCAGATCTTCGACGGCACGCTGGCGCCCGGCAGCTTCGTGGACGAGGCGGCGCTGTGCGAGCGGCTCTCAATTTCCCGTACCCCGTTGCGCGAGGCACTCAAGGTGCTCACCGCAGAGGGCCTGCTGCGGCACGAGCCGCGGCGCGGCTGCTTCGTCAACGAGGTGACCGAACGCGATCTCGACGAGATCTTTCCCGTCATCGCGCTGCTCGAGGGCCGCTGTGCCTACGAGGCCGCGCGCAACGCCAGCGACGCCGAGCTCAACGAACTCGATGCGCTGCACGAGCGGCTGGTGCGCCACGCCAGGGCGCGCCGCATCAATGACTACTACGCCACCAACCACATCATTCACGAGGCGATCATCAAGCTCGCCGACAACAAGTGGCTGGCGCAGGTGATCGGCGACCTGCGCAAGATCCTCAAACTCGCGCGGCTGCAGCAGCTGCATGCGCCGGGGCGGCTCGACCAGAGCCTGTCCGAGCACCTGGCCGTGTTCGCGGCGCTCAAGGCGCGCGACAGCGAAGGCGCAGACGCCGCCATGCGCACGCACATGACGCGCCAGCGCGAAGCGCTGCGTGAAGTCGCGCGCCAGCAGAAATCCAGGGTAATGCCGTGACCGCCGAACGCGCCATGCCCGCCCCCCCAAGCATTGGAGTGCCCCGATGAGTGCGACCGAATGGTTCCAGGCGCGGCTGCGTTCTGGCGAAAAGTCCAAGGTGCCGGTGGCGTCGGAAGGCGCCGCCAAGGGCGCGTCGAAGAGCGCGCCCAAGCCCAGCGCACGTTCTACCGCCGAGCGCCTGCAGGCCACGCTGCGCAAGGCCGACGAAGCCTTGTCGCCGCGCGCGCTGCGCCGCGTGCTGGCCGACCTGCAGGCCGTGATCGATCCGCGCGTGAGCGAGGTCGAGGGCGGCCGCCGCGCGCATGCCATCGCCGACGCCTACCGTGCCGCCACGCCCGAGGAGCGCCGCGACTACTGGGCCCTGATGAGCGAGCATTTCGCCGCCGACGCGCAAAAGCTCGAGACCGCCCGCAACCAGCACCAGGCTGCCGTGGGCACGCCCGACGAAGGCCAGGCCGAGCTGCGCCTGCGCCGCGCGCTGGTGTCGCCGCGCATGCGCCTGCTGCAGCGCTTCGCGGTCGAGCCTGAAGGCATGCGCTTCCTGGTCGATCTGCGCGCGGACCTGCTGCCGTGCCTGAAGGCCGACAAGCGCCTTCTTGCGCTCGATGCCGAGCTGGAGCATCTGTTCTCCACTTGGTTCGACGTGGCCTTCCTCGAACTGCGCCGCATCGACTGGGACTCGCCGGCCTCGCTGATCGAGAAGCTCATCCGCTACGAGGCGGTGCACGACATCAAGAGCTGGTCCGACGTGAAGAACCGGCTCGACGACAGCGACCGCCGCTGCTATGGCTTCTTCCATCCGCGCCTGCCCAACGAGCCGCTGATCTTCGTCGAGGTGGCGCTGGTCGACCGCATCAGCGACGGCATCACGCCGCTGCTCGACGAGGCTGCCGTGCCCGTGCTGCCGGCCAGGGCCACCACCGCCATCTTCTATTCGATCAGCAACACGCAGAACGGCCTGCGCGGCGTGAGCTTCGGCGACTCGCTCATCAAGCGCGTGGTCGAGACGCTCCAGGACGAACTGCCACGCTTGAAGACCTTCGCCACGTTGTCGCCCATTCCGGGCTTTCGGACCTGGCTCGCGAAGAACGTCGTCGACCTGCTGCCGCGCCTGGACGAGAAGCGCGAAGCCGAACTCGGCCGCCTCGTCGGCTCGCTGCCGCCGACCGCCGAGCGCCTGCTCGCCGCGGCGGACTCTGCCGCCACCTTCGACGCGAAGTCGCCGCTGCGCCAATGGCTGATGCAGGCCGCCGCCGAATACCTCGGCCGCGCGCTGGTCGACGGCACGCCGGCCGACCCGGTCGCGCGCTTCCACCTGGGCAACGGCGCCCGCGTGGAGCGCCTGAACTGGGCCGGCGACCCGTCGCCCAAGGGGCACAAGCAGTCGTACGGGCTCATGGTCAACTATCTCTACGACCTCAAACGCCTGGACAAACATCGCACCTGGCTGGCGGACGGCAAGGTGGCTGTATCGGGAGACATCGAAAGCCTGTACTTCAAAAAAGGCTGATGGCGTTCGCAGGCCGGTGGCAAACAGTACGCCGGACACCGCATCGGGCGGCAAGATCCACAACGACAAACTGGAGATGAGACAAATGAATCCAAGCTTTCAACGCCGTGACGTCTTGCGCGCGGCTGCCGCCGGTGCGGCCGTTCTCTGCGGTGCTGCCCGGGCCCAGCAGGGCTGGCCGACGAAACCGGTGACGATGATCGTGCCGTTCCCGGCCGGCGGCGGGACCGATGCGTTCGCGCGGCCGCTCTCGGGCCAGTTCTCGCGCATCGCGGGGCAGACGCTGGTCATCGACAACCGCGGTGGGGCAGGGGGCACACTGGGCGCGAGCATCGCCGCCAAGGCGCCTGCCGATGGCTACACGCTGTTCATGGGCGCGGTGCACCATGCGATCGCGCCGTCGATCTACCCGAAGCTCGACTACGACATCGAGAAAGACTTCGTGCCGCTGATGCTGCTGGCCAACGTGCCGCAGGTGGTGGTGATCAACCCGAAGCGCGTGCAGGTCAACACGGTCCAGGAGTTCATCGCGCTGGCCAAGCGCAACCCCGGCAAGTTCAACTACGGCTCGGCCGGCTCGGGCACCTCGCACCATCTGGCGGGCGAGCTGTTCAAGCTCCAGACAGGCACCTTCATCACCCATATTCCGTACCGCGGCGCGGGCCCGGCACTGTCCGACCTGATCTCGGGCAACGTCGACCTGATGTTCGACGGTTTGGGCTCCTCGGCCCAGCACATCAAGAGTGGCCGCATCAAGGCGCTGATGGTCGCGGGCAGCAAGCGCAACCCCGCCTTTCCCGACGTGCCCTGCGCGGCCGAAGTGGGCCTGCCCGACTACACCGTCACCACGTGGTACGGGCTGTGGGCGCCCAAGGGCACGCCAGCCGAAGCGCAGGCGCGCGCGATCGACGACATGAAGAAGGCGCTCGCCACCGATGACCTGAAAGCCATCTGGGCCCAGAACGGCTCCGAGATCCCGAACCTCACCACCACCGCCTACGGCAGCTTCGTCAATGCCGAGATCAGGCGCTGGGCCGCGGTGGTGAAGGCATCAGGCGCCAAGCTCGAATGACCGATAGCTGCATTTCGCTGCGCCGGGAAGGCGCCATCGCGGTCGTCGCTTTGTCGAACCCAGGGCGCCTCAACGCCATGACGCGCGCCATGTGGCGCGAGCTGCGCGCCGTGTTCGACGGCCTCGGCGGTGACGACGATGGCCTGCGCTGCGTCGTCGTGCGCGGCGAGGGCGCAGCCTTCTGCGCGGGTGGCGACATTTCCGAATATCCGTCGTTTCGCTTCGAAGAGCCGAGCCTGCGCGAGTTCCACGAGAACGAAGTGTGGGCCGCGCTGCAGGCCATGCTCGATTGCCCGCTGCCGCTTGTCGCGCAGATCGAGGGCGCCTGCATGGGCGCGGGCGTCGAGATCGCCAGCTGCTGCGACATCCGCCTGGCCGGCGCGTCGGCGAAGTTCGGCGCGCCCATCGCCAGGCTCGGTTTTCCGATGGCACCGCGCGAAGCCGCGCTGGTGCATGGCGCCATCGGCGATGTGCTCGCGCGCGACATGCTGCTGGCCGCCGGCGTGCACGGGGCGCAGCGTCTGTACGACGCGGGCTTTCTGCTGCAGGTGCTGCCGGACAACGAAGTGGCGCTCGCGGTGCAATCCCATGCCGCACGCATCGCCGCGCTCGCGCCGCAGGCCGCACGCCTGCACAAGAAGACCTTTGCCGCGCTGCGTGCCGGCGCCCCATCCGCCGACGGCCTGCTTGCCAGTGCCTACGACTACGCCGACTCCGCGGAGCACCGCGAAGGCATCGCCGCCTTTCTCGCGAAGCGGCCCCCGAATTTCTGAAGAGAAGAAACCGTCCGATGAAGAAGACCGCCAACGCCAACCTGTTCGCCGCCCTGCGCGCGGCATTTCCCGCCGACCTCGACCGCATCGCCGTCGAGACCGACAACGGCCTGTTCTATTCGTGGCGCGACATCGAGCGCGCCAGCGCCATGATCGCGAACCTGCTCGACGCGCTGGGCCTGGAGAAGGGCGCACGCATCGCGGTGCAGGTCGAGAAGTCGGTCGAGGCGATGCTGCTGTACCTTGCCACGCTGCGCGCGGGCTATGTGTTCCTGCCGCTCAACACGGCCTACCAGAGCGCCGAGATCGAATACTTCATCGGCAACGCCGAGCCGGCCGTGGTGGTGTGCACCAGCCGCAATGCCTCGTGGGTCGCGCCGATTGCCGCCGCGGCGGGTACGAAGCACGTCTTCACGCTGGACGACGACCGCACCGGCACGCTGCTCGAAATGGCCGCGCAGTGCAGCGACCGGCACACGGTGGCACAGCGCAAGACCGGCGACATGGCCGCCATCCTCTACACCAGCGGCACCACCGGCCGCAGCAAGGGCGCGATGCTCACGCACGGCAACCTGCTGTCGAACGCCCAGGTGCTGAAGGACTACTGGGGCTGGACCGAAGGCGACGTGCTGATCCACGCGCTGCCCATCTTCCACGTGCATGGCCTGTTCGTGGCGCTGCACGGCGCGCTGCTCAACGGCAGCAAGATGCTGTGGTTCTCGAAGTTCGAGCCGAAGCGTGTCGGCGCGAAGCTGCCCGAGGCGACGGTGTTCATGGGCGTGCCCACGCTGTACGTGCGGCTGCTGGCCGAGCCGGGCCTCACGCGCGAGGCGGTGCGCAACATGCGGCTGTTCGTCGCGGGCTCGGCGCCGCTCCTGATCGAGACCTTCGACGAATGGCGCGAGCGCACCGGCCACACCATCCTCGAGCGCTACGGCATGAGCGAGACGGCCATGCTCACGTCCAACCCCTACAGGCCGGAACAGGGCGAACGCCGCGGCGGCACCGTCGGCTTTGCGCTGCCGGGCGTGCAACTGCGCGTACGCGACGACAGCGGCCGCAGCTGCGCCACCGACGAGATCGGCAACATCGAAGTCAGCGGCCCCAACGTGTTCGCGGGCTACTGGCGCATGCCCGAGAAGACGAAGGAAGAGTTCACCGCCGACGGCTTCTTCAAGACCGGCGACGTGGGCAAGATCGACGGCCGGGGCTACATCACCATCGTCGGGCGCAGCAAGGACCTGATCATCAGCGGTGGCTACAACGTGTACCCGGCGGAGATCGAGGGCTACATCAACGAGATGGCCGGTGTGGCGGAAAGCGCCGTGGTCGGCGTGCCGCACCCCGACTTCGGCGAGGTGGGCGTGGCCATCGTCATTCCCAAGGCGGGCTCCTCGCTCGATGCCGATGCCATCGTGGCCGAACTCAAGTCGAAGCTCGCGAACTTCAAGATCCCCAAGCGCTGCTTCGTGGTGCCGGAGCTGCCGCGCAACACCATGGGCAAGGTGCAGAAGGCGCTGCTGCGCGCTGAGCACAAGGGGCTGTTCGCCGCCTGAGACTGCCTACGAAGCGGGCGCGAGCCCGTTCATCATCCCGCTGCCCGCGTGGCAGTTGACGTACTCGTAGCTCTGCTCGTCGGCCTTGAGCACCGACACCTCGTGGTACACGCGCAGCTGCAGCTGGAAGTTCAGCGCCTGCACGTAGCGCATGAAGCTGCCGAAGATCGCGACGTGCGTGGGGTGCGACTCGGCCCAGCGCTCCATGTCGGCCAGCGCGCGCCAGTAGCTCAGGCCGAATGACTTCTGCAGCGTCGCTCCCTGCGCGTCGAGGTGGCGCATATAGCGGTTGCTGTAGCAGCCGATGCCCAACCCTTGGTCGCGCAGGAAGTCCATGCCTTCGCGTAGCACCGGTTCCATGTCCTGCAGGTAGAGCGTGCGTTCCTGGCCGGTGGTCTCGGTCCATTCCTGGCCGGAGCGGATCATCGCGAGGTTCTCGTGGCCCGCGATGCGAACGCGCTGCCCCGGCGCCGGCGTACCCGCGATCACCGCGCGCATGCCCGAGGGCGCCATCGCGTCGGTCTGCGAGAGCGGGATGCGGTCGCGCATCGAACCCCAGTAGCCGTGCTCCTGCAGCTCGCCGCTGACCCCGCCCATCACCACACCGACCCCTTCGAAGCGGTCGGGTGTGTTGAACATGGTCTCGAAGTGCTCGACGCGCGGCGAGGCGATCTCGCGGAAGTAGCCCAGGCCTTCCCTGAGCCGCTCGTCGGAGCGCCACCAGGCGTCGACCGCGGGCGTCGCGCACCAGCGCGCGTAGGCTGCGGGATCGCTCCAATAGGCGATGGCGATCATGTTGTCGAAGCCTTCGGCGTCGACGTAATGCGTCAGGTCGTGATGGCCGGGGCCGTCGGGCAGGGCGAAGTCGCGTGCGATCTTCATCAGCGCGGCGCAGGCACGGCCCTGCATTTCAGCGCCGCGCGACTGCACGCCGAAGTAGCCCATCACCACCTGCTTCACCGCGACCGGGGCCCGCGCCGACCACACGGGGTAGGGCGGCACGTAGTCGTTTTCCACGCGGCGATGGCGCGTGCGGGGGCACTTCAGG
This sequence comes from Variovorax sp. Varisp85, assembly GCF_047304045.1. Lineage (NCBI taxonomy): Bacteria > Pseudomonadati > Pseudomonadota > Betaproteobacteria > Burkholderiales > Comamonadaceae > Variovorax > Variovorax sp. Varisp85. The sequence continues at coordinate 13,958 of NZ_JBGLYN010000029.1, read as the reverse complement.
TGCTCGTCGATGGCGGATTCCATGGCGTGCCTCCGCTGCTTCAGGCTGCGACCGGCTCGGACACGGCGCCTTCGGGCTCGGCCTTGGGCCCCGGCGACGCCGCCTGCTGCACCACGACCGGTTCGCGGCGCGTCTTATTGAGCAGCAGCTGCGTGACATCGGGCCGCGAGTAGTGGCCGCTGGGGTCGGCGGCAGCCTTGGCGAGAGAGATCATGCCGAGGTCGATGTCCGCAACGACCAGGCCTTCCTCGTCTTCCGCCAAGGGCGTGCCCAGCGGCGAGCCGTCGGGTGCGTAGATGCGCGCATAGCCGCCGCCGGTGCGCAGCATCTGCTGCTTGCCGGCATCGGTGCACATCAGTTCGCTCATGGCCTTCGACACGGTGGCGCAGGGCGCGATCACGAAGCACTGGCCCTCGGCCGCATAGACCTGGCTCGCGGCGTTGTTGACCTCGGGCCCCAGCGCGTAGGCAGCGCCTCGGTACAGCGAGAAGCTCGGCCAGGCGCCGCAGTGGATCTGCTCGTTCTGCGAATACATCGCGTACTTGCTCAGAGGCTGCAGGTGCTCCCAGCACGAGAGCGAACCGATGTTGCCCAGCGGTGTCTCGACCACGGCAAGGTCGGAGCCGTCGCCTTCGCCGAACACCGTGCGCTCCACGTGCGTGGGCTTGAGCTTGCGCCGCGTCTGCACCGTGTCGCCCTGGTCGTCGATGAGCGCCTGTGCGATGTAGAGGCTGCCCGCGGCCTTCTCGCTGTAGCCCAGCGACACCCAGATCCCGAGCTTGCGCGCGGCCTCCCTGACGCGGTCGAACTCGGCCGAACCGACCACCAGCGAGTTGTCGTGATAGCGCTGCACGAACTGCATGCCCCAGGCCGGCGAGTCGAGCCAGATCCACCATGGGTAGCCGGGCACCCAGGTCTCGGGAAAGGCGACGAGCTTCACGCCCTGTTTCGCGGCCTGCGCCATGAGGTCGATGGTCTTGTCGATGGTGCCGTCGAGGTCGAGGAACACGGGCGAGGCTTGTACTGCTGCAACGCGCAGCTTGGGATGAACGGTGGTCGGCATGAAGCTTCTCCAGATGCAATGGAAGTAACGGGGCGTGGGCCGCAAGCACCGGGTTTGCGCTGTGGCATGCGGGTTGCTTGAAGCGTAGATTCGCGCCGCCGGAACGCCTTGACCCGGTTTGGCGGCGTTCTTGTTCCAGCGTTGCATGCCTTGCCTGCTCCTGCTGTCCAGGCTTTCCGAGGAACCCCCGATGACCCAGTTGCTCAGCACCGACGCCGTCCCGCGCGACCAGCGGCTCGCCTACTGGACCGACATGATCTGCAACGTCTACGTGCAGCTCGGCTGCGACCCGGTGCGCGAGGGCGAGGCCGGCGATTTCGAAGGCAGCATCCGCCAGCACACGCTGCCCGGGCTCGACGTGTCGGTCGTCACCTCGGGGCCGCAGAAGGTGATGCGCACGCCGGGGCATATCTCGCATTCCAGCGACGACTACTTCCTCGTGAGCATCCAGGCGCGCGGCCAGGGCGTGGTGCGGCAGGACGGCCGCGATGCGGTGCTGTCGGCCGGCGACTTCGCGCTGTACGACAGCACGCGGCCCTACCAACTGCTGTTCGACCAGTCCTTCGAGCAGATCGTGCTCAAGCTGCCCGGCGAGCGCCTGCGCAGCGAGCTGCGCGACACCGAGGCGCTGACGGCCACCACGGTTTCGGGACGCGAAGGCGCGGGGCACCTGCTGCTGAGCATGATCCGCACGCTGCGTGAGGACATCGACACGCTGCAGCCGGCATCGGCCCTCGCGGTGGCCAACGGCGTGCAGAACATCCTGGTGGCCGGGCTGCAGACCTTGCCGGTGGCGAGCGCGCCTTCGCTGAGCAATCTCGCGGCTTACCACCTCGCGCGCGTGAAGCGGCGCATCGACGAGCAGCTAGCCGATCCATCGCTGTCGGTGAGCACGCTGGCGGCCGGGCTGGGCGTGTCGGTGAGCCACGTCCACCGCGCGTTCAAGAGCGAGCCGCTCACGCCCTCGCAGTACATCTGGGAGCGCAGGCTGGAGGCATGCAGCCGCGACCTGCTGGAGCCGCGCCTCGCGGGCCGCCCCGTGGCCGACATCGCCTACAGCCGGGGATTCAACGACGCGGCGCATTTCAGCCGCGCGTTCAAGGAGCGCTTCGGCTGCTCGCCGCGCGAATGGCGGCAGCAGCGCACGCAGTAGCGACGAAGAAAACTACTGCACCAGCAGCACCGTGGTGTTCGTCTCGGCGATCACCTTGGTGGCGACCGAGCCCATCAGCGCGCGGCCGAAGATGCCATGGCCGTGGGTGCCGAGCACGATCAGCCCCGCTTGCGCTGCAGTGGCCGACTTGAGGATTTCCTCGGCCACGTGGCCGTGGCGCGATTCCACCGTGTAGTTGCTCACGCCGCTCTCGGCGAACAGCGCCTTCACGGGGTCGAGCACCTTGGCACTTTCCTCCGCGTAGTAGTCCGCGACGATCTCCTTGCTCAGGTGGCGCGAGACGTGGCCCGAGATGCCGGTGCACACGTTCACCACCACCAGCTGATGCCCGTCCACGAACATGCCCCGGTTGGACAACAGGTAGTCGAGCGCCTTGCGGGTGTAGGCGCTGCCATCGACGGCGATGAGGATTTTCATGAGGCCGTTATACGGCGCGGTCCTGCGCGCCGCAATGGGACGGACCTCGGGCGCGAAGGGCTTTTTCGCCCGACGGATCAGCCGTGCAGCCCCTTCCAGAGCATGTAGGCCGCCAGCAGGTACAGGATGCTCGCGAACACGCGCTTGAGCTTCCTCACCGGCAGGCTGTGCGCGGCCTTCGCGCCCAACGGCGCGGTGAACACGCTGCAAATGGCGATCACAGCCAGCGCGGGCAGCCAGATGTAGCCGAAGGAGCCCGCCGGCAAGCCCTGCACCGACTGGCCGCTGACCGCATAGCCGAGCACGTTCGCCACTGCGATCGGAAAGCCCAGCGCCGCGCTGGTCGCCACCGCGTTGTGGATCGACACGTTGCACCACGTCATGAACGGCACGCTGATGAAGCCGCCGCCCGCGCCCACGAGGCCCGAGATGAAGCCGATCACACCGCCCGCCGCGAGCTGGCCGCCCGCACCCGGCATCTGCCGTGTAGGCGCGGGCTTCTTGTCGAGGAACATCTGCGTGGCCGAGAAGCCCACGAACAGCGCGAAGAAGATGGCGAGCGCCGTGCCCTTGAGCAGCGAGAACACGCCGAGGCTGCCCACCAGGCTGCCGATGACGATGCCGGGCGCGAGCCGCCGCACGATGTCCCAGCGCACCGCGCCGCGCTTGTGATGCGCGCGCACGCTCGACACCGACGTGAAGATGATCGTCGCCATCGAGGTCGCGATCGCCATCTTCACCGCGAGGTCGGCCGGCACGCCGCGATGGCCCATGATGATCGTGATGAACGGCACCATCAGCATGCCGCCGCCGATGCCCAGCAGGCCCGCGAGAAAACCGGTGCCAAGGCCCAGGGCGGCGAGTTCGGCAATCAGGATGGGGTCGAGCAGGGCAGCGAAGTTCACGGGAAGGTCAGGCGAGGGGAGTTTGGAAAAAGCAACGGCCCCATGCAGTGGATGCAGGGGGCCGTGGCAGGAATAGGTGTCTGCAGGTGATGTGCCGGACCCGCATCCTGAACCAGGGTTCAGGTGGGCGAGGGCAGCAGGACTTCGGGTTCATCTGACGCGAGATGATCACGCCCGTCGAGCGATGTACCAAGCCCGGCTCCGGAGAGCATTGGAACAAGGAAATATTAAGCCCGACACAGTCTGCAGACGGAGTGGATTTTACGCTTCGTCTGTCTCCCTGCGGGATTCATTCAGAGTAAATGTCCATCGCCGGCCAGGGCCTGATCGAGTCTTTGAATGAGTTGCGCGGCCTTCGGGTCGGCATCGCCGCTGTCTGCTGTGGCGGCAACGGCGGGCGCCGCCATTGGTGCGGCTGCGGCCTGCTGCTGTGCCGCCAGATCGAACGCCAGGTTCAGCGAGGCCAGCACCGCGATGCGATCGCGGGCCTTGACTTTTCCCGCATCGCGGATCTTGCACATGGCCGCGTCCACGCGTTCGACGGCTTCGCGCAGCTGCGCCTCGCCGCCATCGGGGCAGCCGAGCAGATAGCTCTGGCCCATGATCTGTACTTCAATCTGCTTCATGCGGGGGAATCTTCGGAAGGTGGTTCAGCCGGCAGCCGTTCGAGCAGGGCATCGAGACGCGTGCGAGCCGCGGCGAGGCGCGACTTCAGGCCGTCGCGTTCGCGCGTGAGCGCATCGACCTGCTCCTGCAGCAACGCATTGGTGCGTTGCACCTCTTCGTGACGCACGAGCAGTCGTTCAACACGCTCGGCGATCTGGTCGATGGGGCTGGAGGCGGGCATGGTTGGCGATTGTAGTTTCACGGGGAGGCGGTCCCGCCGAGGCCTGGCGCGGCACGCGGCGCAATCCGGATTCTGCGACCTCGCAGTCCGTCGATCAAACCTTTCATGGCTCGCTCAGCCGCACGTAGGTGGCGAGCAGCGCGCTCTTCGCTGCCACGCCCAGCAGCACCGGGTTGGCCGTGCTCTCGATCACCGGCAGTCGCTCGCCCAGGTGGTCCAGGAAGCGCTGAAGCGCTTCGCCCAGGCCAGTGTCGGCGGTCAGCGGCAGGATGGCCTGTGAGAGCAAGGCGCTCGCGGTCGTCTCGGCAGGTGCCGTACCAAGAGCCGACAGCGGCACCACGCCGAGATAGCGGTTGTCCGCATCGACCACGTACAGGTACTTCACGGGGTGCTGCAGGAAGAGCTTGCTCATCGCCTCGCGGTCCGCCTCGGGCCTGACCACCGTTTCGGCCGGCTGCACCAGGTCGCGCATGTGCAGCCCGCGCAAGCGCATCTGTGCGTCGCGCTGTTCGTTGCGGCGCAGGGTGATCTCGTACATCGAGCCGGCGTTGGCCGAGCGCGCGACGAAATATGCGATGACGCTCGCCGCCATCAGCGGCAGCATGACCTGGTAGCTCAGCGTCATCTCGAAGATCATCAGGATCGCCATCAGCGGCGCCTGCGTCGCGCCCGCCAGGAACGCACCCATGCCGACGATGGCATAGGCGAACGGCGCCGAGCTTGCGGCCGGCCACAGCGCCTGTACGCCCTGGCCGAACAGCGCACCCACCATGCAGCCGAAGAACAGCGCGGGCGTGAACACGCCGCCCACCGCGCCCGAACCGGCCGTGGCCAGCGTGGCGACCGCCTTGGCTGCCAGCACCATCGCGATCAACGTCCACGGCCAGGGCGTGTGCAGCACCGCATTGACCACGCTGTAGCCGTTGCCCCAGACCTCGGGCACGGGCACAGACACCACGCCCATCACCAAGCCGCCCAAAGCCAGCCGCCACGGCAGCGTCAGCAGCAATCGCGAGAACAGTGCGCGGCTGCCCTGCAGCGCACGCAGGAAGCCGACCGCCGCAAAGCCCAGCAGCACGCCGAGCACGCAGAACAGCATGACCTCGGCGCCATGGATCTCCGGGAACGCCGGCATCCTGTACGGCGGCTGGTAGCCGGGCAGCGCCCGCATCGCCACGTTGGCGACCACCGAGGCGATGATGATCGGCCCCACGTTCTCCATTGCGATCGAGCCCAGCACGATCTCGGCGACGAAGAAGGCGCCGGCGATGGGCGCGTTGTAGGCCGCGGTCAGGCCCGCCGCCGCGCCGCAGGCCACCAGCAGCCGCAGCCGCTCGACCGGAAAGCGGAACACCCGCCCCAACAGCGAAGCCGCCAGCGCCGCCAGCTGCACCATCGAGCCCTCGCGCCCGATGGAGCCGCCGCTGCCGATGCTCACCAGCGACGACGCACTGCGCGCCAGCGTCTGCGCCACCGGGATGCGTCCGTCGCCGAGCACGATGGCTTCCATGTAGTCGGAGGTGGCGCTGCGCTGCGCGACGCGTTTCGCCAGCACGAGCAGCAGCCCGGCCACCAGCCCGCCCAGCGTGGGGCAGGCAATGCGCGCCCACCACGGCAGGTGCTTCGCCATCGCCACCAGCCCTTCGCCCGGCCCGAGCACCAGGTGCTCGAAGGCAAGGAGCGCCGCGCGGAAGACTTCGGTCGCCAGCGTGCCCAGCAGGCCGGCCCCGATGGACCACAGCAGCATCGACTGCCAGCCCGAGATGCCGAAGAGACGCTGCAGCGCTGAACGAAGATCCAGGAAAACCGAGGCGGGCCGCATCATGGCCGCCGATGTTAGCGGCGACCGCAACTTTCGAATTAACCCGCCGCCGGCAGGCTCTAAAATCCTGCCCGTTGGTGCCTGCGGCGTGGTTCACGCGCCGCGGTTCAACGGGAAGCAGGAGTGGAAGCCCCCGACCTCATCAGGTCGGAACAAGGCCGAAGCCGCCTGCGCTGCCCCCGCAACGGTCAAGCAGACGGCGCCGCAAGGCGCCAACCCCTTTCCATCGAAGCCACTGGGTGCCCTGAAACAGGCGCCTGGGAAGGCGGCAGGGGTCGTTCTGCCAGCCCGGATACCGGCCAACAAGGCGGCTGCCGCATGCGTGATCGTTGCATGGGGCGGCCATGGCGCCCAGGCGCCGGCGGGGAGGCCGGCGAGGGGTATTGACGTTCGTTCGGCTCATTCCATGATTTCCCACGTTTGCTTTTCTCGCGGCCGCGCTCCTGCGCGCCGTTTCCGCCACGCCTGCCTGCCGCTGGCGCTGGCTACCGCCTTCGGCGGCCTGGCCCATGCACAGGAGGCCCCCACGCTCGGCGAAACGGTGGTCACGGCCAACCGCACGCCGCAGGCGCTGTCGGACCTGGTGGGCGACGTGTCCATCGTCGACCGGCAAACCATCGAGCGCAGCGGCGCGACCGGCGTGGCCGACGTTCTCTCGCGCCTGCCCGGCATCGAGATCTCGCGCTCGGGCGGCTTGGGCAACGCCACCAGCCTGTACATCCGCGGCGCGGAAACGCGCTTCACGGCGGTCTACCTCGACGGCGTGCGCATCGACTCGCAATCGACCGGAGGCGCCGGCTGGGAAGGCATTCCGCTCTCGCAGATCGACCGCATCGAAGTGCTGCGCGGCCCGGCCGCCGCGGTCTATGGCTCGGATGCCATCGGCGGCGTGATCCAGCTCTTCACCAGGCGCGGCGAAGAGGGTGTGGCGCCTTACGCGGGCATCGGCTTCGGCAGCAACGGCCTGCGCAAGATCGAAGGCGGCGTGAGCGGCAAGTCGGGCCTGTTCGACTATTCGTTCGGCGTGGCGCATGAAGAAAGCAAGGGCTACAACGTGCAGCCCGCCAACAAGCGCAACGTGGTCAAGGACGGCTACGCCAGCCCCGACCGCGACGGCTACACCAGCACCTCGGGCAACGTGAAGCTGGGCTTCCAGATCACGCCCGACCAGCGCATCGATGCCACGCTGCTCACCAGCGAGGCCAAGGCCGGCTACGACGCCGCCGTATCCTACAGGACCAGGCCGCCGATCCTGTTTCGCGACGACGAGTCGACCAATACCCTGCGCACCGCCGGCCTGACCTGGTCGGCCAAGTGGAACGACGTCTACAGCACCCGCGTGCAGGTGACCGATTCGCAGTCGGTCTACAAGACGCAGCCTTCGTTCTACCGCACCGAAACCAACCTGCGCGGCTACCTGTTCCAGAACGAGTTCCGCTTCGGCCCGCACCTGGTGACGGCCACGCTCGAACGCCGCGAGGACGCACTCGAAAACGCGCCCACCACTACATCCAAGCTGCTGTCGCGCGATCGTTCGCAGGATGCAATTTCGCTCGGCTACGGCTTCGTGCAGGGCCCGCATTCGCTGCAGCTGCACGTGCGCCACGACAAGGACAGCGAGTTCGGCGGCAAGACCACCGGCAGCGCGGCCTACGGCTATGCCATCACGCCATCGCTGCGTTTCACGGCTTCTGCGGGCACGGCCTTCCGCGTGCCCACGCTGTATCAGCGCTTCAGCGAATTCGGCCTGGCCACGCTCAAGCCGGAATCGAGCCGCAACGTCGAGCTGGGCCTGCAGTACACCGAAGGCGCCACGCAGGCGGGCATCGTCGTCTACAGCAGCCGCGTGCGCAACCTGATCGGGTTCGATGGAACGGCCAAGGGCTGCGCCTCCTCGTTCGGCTGCTACTCGAGTACCGCGCGCGCCCGCTACCAGGGCGTCACGCTGTCGGGCAGCCAGCGCTTGGGCGACGTCACGCTGCGCAGTTCGTTCGACTTCCAGGACCCGCGCGACCTCGCCACCCACAACCTGCTGGCCCGCCGCGCGCAGCGCCACGCCACCCTGGGCGCCGACTGGCGCATTGCCGGCTGGACGCTGGGCGCCGAGGTGCAGACATCGAGCCGCCGCTACGACGATGCAGCCAACAGCGTGAAGCTCGGCGGCTACACCGTGCTGAACCTGTCGGCCTCCACGCAGATCACGCGTGACCTCAACCTCGTGGCGCGCGTTGACAATGTGGGCAACAAGGACTACCAGTACGCGCGGCTGTACGCCAATGCCGGCCGCACTGCGTACGTCGGTCTCAAGTGGACGCCTCACTAAGCCAACCCTCGCCACGAAGCGGCGCCGCCGGTGCCGAGGCGGCCTCGTGCGCCGCCGTGCTGGTGGCTGCCCCGGCCTCGGGGCAGGGCAAGACCACCGTCGCGGCGGCGCTCGCGCGGCTGCATGCGCGCCAGGGCCGCCGGGTGCGCGCTTTCAAGTGCGGGCCCGATTTCCTCGATCCGCACTGGCTGGCGCTGGCCACCGGCGCGCCGGTGCATTCGCTCGACCTCTGGATGACCGGCGAGGCCGATTGCCGGGCGCGCCTGCGCGCCGCAGCGGCCGAATGCGACCTGCTGATCGTCGAAGGCGTGATGGGTCTGTTCGACGGCACGCCCAGCGCGGCCGACCTTGCCGAGCGTTTCGGCCTGCCGGTGCTCGCGGTGATCGATGCGCACGCCATGGCCGGTACCTTCGGCGCGCTGGCCTACGGGCTGCAGAACTTCCGGCCCGGATTGCCGTGGGCTGGCGTGCTGGCGAATCGGGTGGCCAGCGAAAGGCATGCGGGCATGCTGAAGGACGCATTGCGCGAGCCTTCGCAATGGCTCGGCGCCTTGCCGCGCGACGCAGGCTTCACGCTGCCCGAGCGGCACCTGGGCCTCGTTGCCGCCACCGAACTCGGCGATGCGATGGCGCGGCTCGATGCGGCGGCCGATGTGCTGGCCGCCACGCCGCTCGGCCGGATGCAGGCCAGTCAGCTGCCGCAGGTGCGCTTCGAAGCGACTGAACCTGAAGCAGCGATCCCGGCGTTGCTGGCCGGGCGCACCATCGCCATCGCGCGCGATGCGGCCTTCTCGTTCATCTATCCCGCGAACCTCGACGTGCTCACTGCGCTGGGCGCGCGGCTCTCCTTCTTCTCGCCACTTGCGGGCGATGCCCTGCCGGCCTGCGACGCCGTCTGGCTGCCCGGCGGCTATCCCGAGCTGCACGCTGAAGCGCTGGCCGCCTGCGCAACGATGCGCGAATCGCTCGCCGCGCATGCTGCATTGGGCAAGCCGGTCTGGGCCGAGTGCGGCGGCATGATGGCGCTGTTCGACGAACTGGCCACGCAGGACGATGCACAGGTCCACCGTCTCTGGGGCCTGCTGCCCGGCCGCGTGACGATGCAGAAGCGGCTCGCCGGCCTCGGACCCCAGCAGCTCACGCTCGGCAGCGACACCTTGCGCGGCCACACCTTCCACTATTCGCGCTGCGAAACGACGCTCGCGCCTGCCGCCCACACGGCCCGGCCCGGCGCAACGCAGGCCGTGGGCGCGCGCAGCGGCGAGGCGCTGTACGTGCGCGGCCCGGTGCGCGCGAGCTATTTCCACGCGTGGTTTGCCTCCAGTCCGCAAGCCACGGCCCGCCTTTTCGGCGCCATGCCCATCGATTTGGAGAGCCATGCCGCAACCGAGTAAGCCGAAGACCGCCGAGCACGAATTCATCCTGGGCGGCCAGAAGAGCGGCAAGTCGCGTCGGGCAGAGCAGCGCGCCATCGACTGGCTCGCCGCCGAGCCTCGCACGCACCGCGCCGTGCTGATCGCCACCGCGCAGGCTTACGACGACGAGATGCTGGAGCGCATCGTGCGCCACCAGGCCGACCGTGCCGAGCGCGTGCCCGGCATGCGCACCATCGAGGAGCCGATCGAACTCGCGCGCGCCGTCGTCACGCAGAGTTCGCCCGAGACGCTGGTCGTGATCGACTGCCTCACGCTGTGGCTCACCAACCTGCTGATGCCGATGCCCTCTGAAGACGCTCGGCCCGTGAAACGCACCCCGGCAACGCACGTGGCGATGCTGCTGGCCGCGCTGCGCGAGGCGCGCGGGCCGGTGGTACTGGTCGGCAACGAGATCGGACTGGGCGTGATTCCGCTGGGCCGCGAGACGCGCGCCTTCGTCGACGCACTCGGCCGGCTCAACCAGGACGTGGCCGCCGCCTGCGGTCGCGTCACGCTGATGGCGGCCGGACTGCCGTTGAGCCTGAAAGCGCCCGCTGCATGAGGAAGACGATCCGCATTCCACTGGCTGCGCTGGGCCTGGCCCTGTTCGCGCTTGGCGCGCACGCCCTCGACGTGATCGACGAACGTGGCGCAACCGTGAGCCTCCCGCAACCACCGCAGCGCATCGTCTCGCTGCTGCCGGCGCTGACCGAATCGGTCTGCGCGCTCGGCGCCTGCGGCCGGCTGGTGGGCGTCGACCGCTACTCCAACTGGCCCGAACAGGTGAGGGCGCTGCCCCAGCTCGGCGGCGGCATCGACCCGAACGTGGAAGCCATCGCCGCGCTCAGGCCCGACGCGGTGCTGCTCGCCAAGTCGTCGCGCGTCACGCAGCGGCTCGAAGCGTTGGGCCTGAAGGTGCTGGTGCTCGAACCCAAGAGCCACGCCGATGTGCAGCGCGTGCTCGACAAGCTCGACCAGGTGCTCGGCACGCATGAAGCGCCCAAGGTTTGGCGCGTGATCGATGCCAGCGTGTCGGCCGCCGCGCAGTCGGTGCCCGCGAGTGCGAAGGGGTTGCGCGTGTATTTCGAAGTGAACAGCGCGCCGTATGCGGCGGGCGAGTCGTCGTTCATCGGCGAGACGCTCAAGCGGCTCGGAGAGAAGAACATCGTGCCGGCATCGCTGGGGCCGTTTCCCAAGCTCAACCCCGAGTACGTGGTGCGCGCGAATCCCGATCTCATCATGGTCAGCGTGCGCAGTGCGCAAGGGCTGGAGCAGCGCCCCGGCTGGGCCGGCATCCGCGCGGTGCGCGAAGGCCGCATCTGCCGCTTCGACGCTGCGCAATCCGACGTGCTCGTGCGTCCCGGCCCGCGCATGGACGAGGCTGCGCGCCTGATGGCGCAGTGCCTGAGCGACAAGGGCGGCAAGCGGTGAACGCGGCGCTCAGGCATACGGCCCACCTGCGCCGCGTCCTGCTGCTCGGCTCGGGCCTGCTGGTACTCGGCGCGGTGCTGATGGCGCTGGGGCTGGGCATCGGCAGCACCGGTTTCGAAAGCCTGTTCGCGGCGCGGCACGACCCGGTGGCGCTGCAGATCGTGTGGGAGATCCGCCTGCCGCGCACGCTCGGTGCATGGCTGGCCGGCGCGCTGCTGGGGCTGGCGGGTGCGGTCGCGCAGGGGCTGTTCCGCAACCCGCTGGCCGATCCGTACCTGCTGGGCAGTGCCTCGGGCGCTTCGCTCGGCGTGGCACTGGCGCTGCTGATGTTCGGCGGCTCGGCCGCCAGCACGCAGTGGGTGATGCGGCTCGGGCTGACCGGCGCGGCCTTCCTCGGTGCGGTGCTGGCGGTGATGCTCACGCTGATGCTGGCGCGCGGCGTGCAGCAGACGCTGCGGCTGTTGCTGGCCGGGGTAATCGTCGGCGTGGTGCTCGGCGCCGCGAAAGACCTCATCACCATCGCCTCGGCCGACATCCTGCAGGCGATCCAGGGCTTCATCCTGGGCAGCACCGGCCTCGTCGGCTGGAGCGCCTGCGCGGTGATGGCCATGGTCGGCGCGGTCTGCCTGCTGCTGGCCTGGGCGCTGGCGCCGGTGCTCGACGGGCTCGCGCTCGGCGAGGCCACGGCGCGCAGCCTGGGCCTGCCGCTGGGCGCGATGCGCGCGGCGCTGGTCGTGGTGCTGGCGTTGGCCACGGGTGCGGCGGTGGCGCAGACCGGGTTGATCGCCTTCGTCGGCCTGGCCGCGCCACACCTCGTGCGCTCGGTCGTCAAGACCACGCACGCGCGGTTGATCGTCCTGTCGGCGCTGATGGGCGGCTTGCTGCTGATGGCGGCCGACCTGCTGGCGCGCTGGCTGATCGCGCCGCAGGAACTGCCGGTGGGCGTGCTCACGGCGGTGCTGGGCGGCAGCTACCTGCTGTGGCTGATGCACCGACGCGGCGCGCGGAGTGGCGTGGCATGAGCGAGCGGCACACACCGGCCCTCGAAGCACGCCGCGTGAGCGCTACGCTGGGCGCTACCGAGGTGCTGCACGACATCGACCTGCAGCTGTCCACCGCCCGCTGGACCAGCATCGTCGGCCCGAACGGCGCGGGCAAGTCGACGCTGCTCAAGGCGCTCGCGGGCCTGCTCACACACCGCGGCGAAGTGCGGCTCTTCGGCGAGGCGCAGGGCAAGGTGCCGGCGCGCATCCGCGCCCAGCGCCTCTCGTGGCTGGGCCAGAGCGGCACGGGCGAGGGCAGCGCCGACGACCTGATGGTCTACGACGTCGCCATGCTCGGCCGCTTGCCGCACCAACGCTGGCTGGCTGCGCCCAGTACCGCCGACCGCGAGGCCGTGGAGCGTGCCCTGCGCAGCACGCAGGCCTGGGACTGGCGCGATCGTCCGCTGGGCCAGCTTTCCGGTGGCGAGCGCCAGCGCGTGCTGCTGGCGCGCGCGCTCGCGGTCGAGGCCGAACTGCTGCTGATGGACGAGCCGCTCGCCAACCTCGACCCGCCGCACCAGGCGGACTGGATGCAGACTGCGCGCGCGCTTGTCGCCGAAGGCCGCACCGTGGTCAGCGTGCTGCACGAGCTGCCGATGGCACTGGCCGCCGACGAGCTCGTCGTGATGGACCGCGGCCGCGTGGTTCATCATGGCGGCTGCGGCGACCCCACTACTCACGCCGCACTGGAACAGGTGTTCGACCACCGCATCCGCGTGCACCGGGTGGCGGACCAGTGGATTGCGTTGCCGCTATGACGTGCGCTGTGTTTTTTGCGCGTTGTTCGGGGTGCGCGCACACCCCGAAACAGCAGCCCCGAAACTGACAAGAGAACCCATGCAAATAGAAGCCCCTCCCAGCGAGAAGCCCTACGAGAAGCCCGAAGGCGAACGCCGCGGCCTCGTCATCGTCAACACCGGCGACGGCAAGGGCAAGAGCACCGCGGCCTTCGGCCTTGCGCTGCGCGCGCACGGCCGCGGCAAGGCCGTGAAGATCTACCAGTTCATGAAGGTGCCATCGGCGCGCTTCGGCGAGCACCGCATGTTCGAACAGATCGGCATCCCGATCGAAGGCCTCGGCGACGGCTTCAGCTGGAAGAGCCAGGACCTCGAACGTTCGGGCCAGCTCGCGCGCGACGGCTGGGAGAAGGCCAGGGCGGCGATCCTGTCGGGCGAGCACTTCCTCGTGGTGCTCGACGAAATCACCTACCCGCTGATCTATGGCTGGCTACCGCTCGAAGGCGTGCTCGAAACATTGCGAGCGCGGCCCAAGCATGTGCATGTGGTCCTCACGGGGCGGCGCTGCCCGCCGGAGATCATCGAGCTGGCCGATACCGTGACCGAGATGACGCTCGTCAAGCATGCCTTCAAGGCGGGCATCCCGGCGCAGCGCGGCATCGAGGACTGAGGTGAATAGCTGTCGTCGTCGTCGTTCGGGGCGTGATCACGCCGACGGGGTACCTTGCTCCGCGAATGTCCCCCGGCCTGCGGCCTCCTCCTTTATTTCGCTGCGCAAGGC
>NZ_JBGLYN010000028.1:0-69007 GCF_047304045.1 Variovorax sp. Varisp85 | reverse complement strand
GGGCGGGAGCGGTGGTCCGTGTTCAGCAGCGCATCAAGACTCGGCGGCGAACTTGTCGTACGAGGCCGCATCGAGCAGCGCGTCGAGCTGCGCCGGCTCACTCAGCTTGACCTTGAAGAACCAGCCGCCGGCCAGCGGGTCGCTGTTGGCGAGCGAGGGGTCGGCGCGCAGCGCTTCGTTCACTTCGGTGATCTCGCCCGACACGGGCATGAACACGTCGGCCGCGGCCTTGACCGATTCGACGACGCCGGCGACTTCACCCTGGGCAAAGGTCTTGCCGACTTCGGGCAGATCGACGAACACCACATCGCCCAGCGCGTCCTGCGCGTGCACGGTGATGCCGACGGTGGCCGCGCCGCCTTCGGCCGAGACCCATTCATGGTCCTTGGTGTACTTGATGCTCATGTAAAAAACTCCTCGTGGAAAAAATGATGATCGGGATGCGTAGCCTAGCCGCGGTAGTAGCGGGTGGGCACGAAAGGCATGGTCGAGACTTCCATCGGCACCGGCTTGCCGCGCACGATGGCCTGGATGCGCGTGCCCGGCTCGGCGAAGGCGGTGGCCACGTAGCCCATGGCGATGCAGCGGTCGGCGGTAGGGCCGAGCAGGCCGCTGGTGACGAGGCCGATGTCCTGGCCTTCGAAGGATTGCAGCACCGTGCCGTCGCGCACCGGAATGCGTTCGAGGGCAACGAGGCCCACGCGCTTGCGCTTCAGCGTGTCGTGGTCGGTGTGGCCTGCCGCGCCCACGGTGGATGCGGTGAGCTGCGCCAGGACCTTCGCTGCGCCCGGAAAGCCGCCAGCGCGCGCGCCGCCGGTGCGGCGCACCTTCTGCATCGCCCAGTTGAGCGAGGCCTCGACCGGCGTGGTGGTGGTGTCGATGTCGTTGCCGTACAGGCACAGGCCGGCTTCGAGCCGCAGCGAATTGCGCGCGCCCAGGCCGATGGGCTTGACCTCGGGCTGGGCCAGCAGCAGGCGGGCGAGGGCGTCGGCGTCCTTGGCGGCCACCGAGATCTCGAAGCCGTCCTCGCCGGTGTAGCCGCTGCGGGTGACGAAGGCGGGAATGCCGCCGATCTGCACCGCGCCGCCCGTCATGAACACGAAGCGCTCGACACCGGGCGACAGCCGCGCGAGTGTGGCGGCGGCCTGCGGGCCTTGCAGTGCGAGCAGGGCGTGGTCGGGCAGGGGCTGCACGTCGCAGCGGGCGCCGATCTTCTGCTGGATGTGCGCGATGTCGGCCACCTTGCAGGCCCCATTCACGATCACGAAGATCGAGCCGTGGCCTTCGTTGAAGAACATCAGGTCGTCGATGATGCCGCCCTCGTCGTTCAGCAGCAGGCCGTAGCGCTGCTTGCCGGCGGGCAGGTCGATCACGTCGACGGGCATCAGGGTTTCGAAGGCGGCTGCCGCATCGGGCCCGACGAGGCGCAGCTGTCCCATGTGGGAAATGTCGAACAGGCCGGCCGCATCGCGCGTGTGCTTGTGCTCGGCCATCAGGCCGGCGGGGTATTGCACGGGCATCGAATAGCCGGCGAAAGGCACCATGCGGGCGCCGAGCTCCAGATGGAGGTCGTACAGCGGCGTCTTGAGAAGAGGGGCGTCGGAGGGAGCGGAAGAAGCAGCCACGGGGCACTCCAAAGGGGCAGTCGAAATCCATGGCTGCAACGCCATGGGCCACCCCTGCTGTCCGCTTTACCTGAGAGATTCGCCCCACGATCGGGGTTTGCTCCTTCGGTGGGCCGTTACCTGGCAACGGCCTCTCTCCAGCAAGGAAACACCGGTGTCCACCAGTGCCTTGTCAGTCCTTTTGCCTGAGCGTTCGGGAATCCCCTGCGCCTTCGGCGGCCCCGGCGTGCGGGGCTCTCTCCTGACCCCGGCAAGTGTAGTGGATCGCGCAGCCCGCAGCCCCGGACTTGCCCTTCACCCTATCGCGACCACAGGCGCCACGCTGCGACGCCGACCGAGATCCACACGGCCACGACAAGCGCGGCGCCATACCGGCTGGTCGGCCTGGCGCCCGACTTCTGCATCCAGTCGTCGGCTTGCCGGCGGCACTCCGCGAGCACCGGCGGCGGAATCATCCGGATCGCAAGCCAGATCAGCCCCGGCAGCAGGAGAACGTCGTCGAGGTAGCCCAGGACCGGGATGAAGTCGGGAATGAGGTCGATCGGGCTGAGCGCGTAGGCGACCACGAGCATGCCCAGTGCCTTGGCATACCACGGGGTGGATGCATGCCTGCCGGCGAACCACAGCGTGACGCCGTCGCGCTTGACGCGCCGGGCCCAGGCGCGAAGCCGGTCGGACAGGGGCGGTTTTTCAGGAGCGGAGTTCACCTCGCGATGGTGTCACAGGCTGCGTTCGCGCCCGGGGTGCGCTCTTCAATGAACGATTTCGGCCGGCGGCAGCAGCCGGTCGATGCGCTCGCGCAGCGATTCGGCCCGCTCCACGCCGGCGGTTTTCTCGATCTCGGTCAGCATCAGCGCGGCGATGGTCAGCATCGCCTCGCGGTCGCGCGCCTCGCGCAGCGCGTCGCGCATCTGCAGCGCGAACTTCGGGTCGCGCCGCACGAACATGCGCTCGCAGATGTCGAACAGGAACATGCGCGTGGTGGCCAGCGAGCGCTTGCCGTCGAAGGTATCGGCCGAGGTGGGGAGGCGGATCGGTTCGTTGGCGGGGATCGGCACGGGCTGGGCGGGTGCCGGTGCGTCCGCGGCTTGCGGGCTCTGCAGGTAGCCCCTCTGGATCAGCGCCCGGATCGCCAGCTCGGCTTCATGCCGGTCGGGGAACAGCGCGCTGAAGTCGGTCAGCGAGCGCCGGCCGTCGGCCATCAGCAGCAGGGCGCGCTCGCGCTGGCTGAGCGTGCGCTGTCCGCCCTGGAGTTCGTCGCGCGCCTTGTCGGTCTTGGTGGGAAACATGGCAGCCACAGCTTTGGGGAATCGATGGACGCAGCATCGTTGCAAGCGGTGACATCTTTATTACCCGTTTTCCTCGCAGGGCCAATGGCCGCCGACGCTACTTGAACCCGAGCGCGTGCGGCAGCCAGGTGCTCAGCGCCGGCACGAAGGTCAGTATCAGCAGCACCGCGCCGTGCGCCCAGAGGAAGGGCACCAGCTCCTTCACCAGCGCCGACATGGGTACCTTCGACACGTTGCACGTCACGAACAGCAGCCCACCCACCGGCGGCGTGATCATGCCCAGCGTGAGGTTGAAGATCACGATCATCGCGAAGTGCACCGGGTCCACGCCCAGCTTCACCGCCACTGGCGCGAGGATCGGCGCCAGCACCATCACGCCCGGCAGCGGCTCGATGAAGATGCCGAACAGCAGCAGGAAGATGTTGACGATGATCAGGAACATCCACGGCGAGAGGTTCATGCCGATGAGCCATTCGGCCATCTGCTGCGGAATGCCCTCGATGGTCAGGATCCACGCGAACGAGGCCGACAGGCCGATGATGATCAGCACCGAGGCCGACAGCAGGGCCGAGCGCGAAAGAATGTCGGGCAGCGCCTTCCATTCGAGCGTGCGGTAGATGAACTTGCCGCACACGAGCGCGTAGAACACCGCCACCACCGATGCCTCGGTGGGCGTGAACCAGCCCGCGCGCATGCCGCCGAGAATGACTACTGGCAGCAGGATCGCGGGAATCGCCTTCCACGTCGTCACCAGGATCTCGCGCAGCGGCGGCGTTTGCCCGTCGCCCTTGTAGTTGCGCTTCTTCGAGACGTGGAAGTTCACCAGGCACATCGCCACCGCGATCAGGATGCCCGGCAGGATGCCTGCTGCGAACAGCGTGCCGACCGAGACCGTCTCGTCCTGCAGCGCGTAGATGATCATGATGATCGAGGGCGGAATGATCGGCCCCACGATCGCGGTCGAGGCCGTGAGCGCCGCCGCGTAGGAGCGGTCGTAGCCGGCCTTGTCCATCATCTTGATGAGCATCGACCCCGGCCCCGCCGCGTCGGCCAGCGCCGAGCCCGAGATGCCCGAGAAGAAGGTCAGCGACACCACGTTGGTGTAGCCCAGACCGCCCCGGCGATGGCCCACGAACTGGCCCGCGAAGCGCAACAGCACCTCGGTGAGGGAGCCGCCGCTCATCAGCTCGGCCGCCAGGATGAAGAAGGGCACGGCCATCAGCGGAAAGCTGTCGATGCCGGTGAAGGTTTCCTTCAGCAGTACCATCAGCGGGTAGTTCTCCGCGAGGATCAGCGTGGTCACGGTGGAAAGGCCCAGCGCGAAAGCAACCGGCACGCCGATGGCCAGGAACACGCAGGCGGAAACGATCAGAACGAGGCTTGCATCCATGGTCGTTCCTCCTTACAGCGACGCGCTCGCGTTGGCGTCGAAGTGCGCGTCGGAGGCGAACTCGCGGTTCAGCACGTAGCCGCGCACCACCAGCAGCCAATGCACGACGAGCAGCACGCCGCCGAACAGCATCGCGCTGTAGATGTAGGCAAACGGAATCTGCGTGACGGCCGTGAGCTGGAACATCGTGCGCTGCATGTACAGCCAGCCGTACCACACCATGAAGCCGAAGAAAGCGAAGAGAAGCCCTGCCACCACGATGCGCAGCGCCACCGCGGCGGGGCGCGGCAGCGCGTCCTGCAGATTCTCGACCGCGATGTGCCCGCCGTAGCGCAGCACCGGCCCGGCGCCCAGGAATGTGAGCCAGATCATCATGTGGCGCGACACCTCCTCGGCCCATTCGAGCGACTGGTTGGTGGTGTAGCGCAGCACGACGTTGGTGAAGATGATGACCGACATGGCGGCCAGCAGAAGAATCAGCGCCCAGCGGTTGGCGGCGAGAAAGTAGCGCTCGAAGGCTTGCACTTTGAGTTGTTCTCTGTTGTGTCGGGAGATGAAAAAACGAAGCGCCCGGCGCACTATGGCGAGCCGGGCGCGTTGCCGGAAGACCGGCGGGGCGGCGTTACTTGACGTCCGAAATCTTCTTGATGTTGTCCGCGCCGAATTCCTTGGCGTAGCTCACGTATGCCGGCTTCAGCGCCTCGCGGAAGGCCGCGCCGTCGACGGTGCGCGTGACCTTCATGCCGTCTTTCTCGAGCTGGGCGATGCCGTTGTTCTCGTCGTCGTTCACCTTCTTGCGCTGGGCGACGGAGGCCTTCTTCGCGGCTTCGACGAACACCTTCTTGTCGGCGTCCGAGAGCTTGTTCCACACCTTCGGCGACAGCAGCAGCAGCGCCGGCGAATACACGTGGCCCGTGAGCGAGAGGTGCTTCTGCACCTGCGAGAACTTCGATGCCAGGATCACCGGAATCGGGTTCTCCTGCCCGTCGACCGTGCCCTGCTGCAGCGCGCCGAAGAGTTCGGGGAAGGCCATCGGCGTGGGCAGGATGCCGAAGGTGCGGTAGCCGTCCATGTGCACCTTGTTTTCCATGGTGCGCATCTTCAGGCCCTTGGCGTCCTCGGGCTTGACGATGTCGCGTTTGCTGTTCGTCATGTGGCGGAAGCCGTTCTCCGTCCAGGCCAGCGCGACGATGCCCTTGCTCGGGAACTTGGTCAGGATGTCCTGGCCGATCGGGCCGTCCATCACCTTGCGCGCGTGGTCGTAGTCGCGGAACAGGAAGGGGATGTCGACGATCTTCACCTCGGGCACGAAGTTGCCCACCGGGCCGGTCGAGGTGTTGACCAGGTCCTGCGTGCCGAGCTGTATGGCCTCGATCTGCTCGCGCTCGCCGCCCAACGCCGAGTTGGCGAAGTGCTGGCACTTGTAGCGGCCTTGCGTGCCCTTCTCGATCTCTTCGCAGAACACCGTGGAGCCCACGCCGTAGTGCGACTCCTTGGAGGTCGCGTAGCCGATCTTCAGGACGGTCGGTTGTTGCGCATGGGCAGCGGAAGCGCCCAGGGCGAGCGAAAGGCAGGCGGCGGCGATGTGGCCGATTTTCATGATGTCTCCGGGGTTGAAGTCAGGTGCGCGTCAGGCGCCCCGGACTATGCAACACCGGAGAGCTTCACCGCGTCGGGATTTTCACGGACGTATTCGCGGATGACGGTCTCGAAGCTCTGGTCCGCCGACAGGCCCAGCGCCTTCGCACGCGCCGTTTCGATGCGCCCGGGCCAGGTCTTCACGATGCGCATGATCGTCGGATCGGGCGTGCGATCGAGCAGGGCGGTGGCGGCCTGGCCGGCCACGTGCTCCAGCGCGGCAGCCATCTCGCCCACCGTGGTGGCCAGCGAGGGCAGGTTCAGTGCGGTGCGCGGACCCCACTGCGCATCGCTCGCCTCGGCGGCGCGGATGATGCCCTCGATGGTGCGCGCCGGTGACGCGATGGCGACAGGCGTTGAATCGGGCACGGGGCAGGCCGCGCGCAGGCCGGCCAGCGGCTCGCGGATCATGCCGCTGAAGAAGCCCGAGGCCGCGCCGTTGGGTTTGCCCGGGCGTACGCTCACCGTCATGAGCCGCACGCTGCGCCCGCGCACGAAGCCCTTGCGCGTGAAATCGGCCACCAGCTGCTCGCCGATGAATTTCTGGATGCCGTAGCTGGTCTGCGGCGTGGGCAGCGTGTGGTCTTCGATGACCTTCGGCAGCGGCTGCTCGGGCGAATCGCCGAATACCGCGAGCGAGCTGGCGAACACCAGCACTGGCTTCGTGCCGAGCGCACGCACCCGTTCGAGCAACGCGTGCGTGGCTGCGAAATTGCTGCGCATGCCGAGGTCGAAGTCGGCCTCGCACTCGCCGCTCACGGCCGCGGCCAGGTGGAAGACGGCATCGGCTTCGCGCCAGACGGTCGCGTCTGCATCGGGCGAGAGTTGCGCGTTGAGGTCGCCCGTCACGGTGGCGATGCGCGCATCGGACGCGAGGTCGGCGGGCGCGCCCACGCGGTCGACCAGCGTGATGCGCTCGATCGGCCGGGCCGGTGCGCCGGCCAGCGAGAGGGGGCCTTGCTTCAACAGCGTGCGGGCGAGGCGAGCGCCCAGAAAACCGGCGCCGCCGGTGATGACGATGTGCATGGGTTTTGTCTCCTGTGAGCCGCCAGAATACGCGAGGCTCCGGCAACACGAAGCGCAGCGGAGAGCCGAAACGAAAAAGCCCTCCGAAGAGGGCTCGCCGACGAGGCAAGGAGGCCTTACATGCCCACGTAGTTCGGCCCGCCGCCGCCTTCGGGCGTGACCCACACGATGTTCTGCGTCGGGTCCTTGATGTCGCAGGTCTTGCAGTGCACGCAGTTCTGCGCATTGATCTGCAGGCGCTGCTTGCCGTCCTCGGTGCCCACGAACTCGTACACGCCGGCCGGGCAGTAGCGGCTTTCGGGGCCGGCGAACTTGGCGAGGTTGATGTTGACCGGCACCGTCGCGTCCTTCAGCGTCAGGTGGGCCGGCTGCTGCTCTTCATGGTTGGTGTTGCTGATGAACACGCTGGAGAGGCGGTCGAAGGTGAGCTTGCCGTCCGGCTTCGGATAGACGATGGGCTTGCACTCCGAAGCGGGCTTCAGGTAGAGGTGGTCGGGCTTGTTGCGGTGCAGTGTCCATGGAATGTGGCCCTTGAGCAGCCACTGCTCGATGCCGTTCATGAAGGTCGCGATACCCAGGCCCTTCTTGAACCAGGCCTTGAAGTTGCGCGCTTTGTTCAGCTCGGTGTAGAGCCAGCTCTTCTCGAACGCGGCCGGGTAGGCCGTGAGTTCGTCGTGCTGGCGGCCGGCCTGCACCGCCTCGAAGGCGGCTTCGGCGCACAGCATGCCGGTCTTGATGGCGGCATGGCTGCCCTTGATGCGGCTCACGTTGAGGTAGCCGGCCTCGCAGCCGACCAGCGCGCCGCCCGGGAACACCGTCTTGGGCAGCGACATCAGGCCGCCGGCCGTGATGGCGCGCGCGCCGTAGCCGATGCGCTTGGCCGGCTTGATGCCCTGGGCCTCGTCGCCTTCGAGGTACCAGCGGATGTTGGGGTGCAGCTTCCAGCGCTGCATTTCCTCGAACGGGCTCAGGTAGGGGTTGCTGTAGTCCAGGCCGGTGATGAAGCCCATCGTGACCTTGTTGTCCTCCATGTGATAGAGGAAGGCGCCGCCATAGGTGTCGCTCTTCATGGGCCAGCCGGCCGTGTGCAGCACGAAGCCGGGCTGGTGGCGCTTGGGGTCGATCTCCCACACTTCCTTCACGCCGAGGCCGTAGGTCTGCGGGTCCTTGCCGGCGTCGAGCTTGTACTTCGCGATGAGCTGGCGGCCGAGGTGGCCGCGCGCGCCTTCGGCGAACACGGTGTACTTGCCCAGCAGCTCCATGCCGAGCTGGAAGTTCTCGGTCGGTTCGCCGTCCTTGCCCACGCCCATGTTGCCGGTGGCCACGCCGCGCACCGAACCGTCTTCGTTGTAGAGCACTTCCGCCGCGGGGAAGCCCGGGAAGATTTCGACGCCCATGTTCTCGGCCTGCTGCGCCAGCCACTTGGTGAAGGCGCCGAGGCTGATGATGTAGTTGCCGTGGTTCTGGAAGCAGGCCGGCAGGAACAGGTTGGGGGTGCGCAGGCCCGACTTCTCGCCGAGGAACACCATCGCGTCGTCGGTCACGGGCTGGTTGAGCGGCGCGCCGAGTTCCTCCCAGTCGGGCAGCAGCTCGTTGAGCGCGCGCGGGTCCATGATGGCGCCAGAGAGGATGTGCGCGCCGGGCTCCGAGCCCTTTTCGAGCACCACGACCGAGATCTCCTTCTCGTGCTGCGCGGCCAACTGCTTGAGCCGGATCGCGGTCGAGAGGCCGGCCGGGCCGCCGCCGACCACGACCACGTCGTATTCCATGGCTTCGCGAGGGCCGAACTGGGCGAGGATTTCGTCGTGGGTCATGTGGGTTGGGTCGATAATGATTTTTCGAGGCGCGGGGCATTTTATGCGGCGTCCACGGGCGGTCCGTGTCACTCGCGGACGGGCCTGTTTCGTCACCTGCGCGACTCCACAGGATCCAGTCCATGGCTTACAGCATCGATCTTTCCGGCCGCGTGGCCTTCGTCACCGGCGCCTCCAGCGGGCTCGGCGCCCAGTTCTCGAAAACCCTGGCGCGCGCCGGTGCCGCCGTGGTGCTGGCCAGCCGCCGCGTCGAGAAGCTCAAGGAGCTGCGCGCCCGCATCGAAGGCGAGGGCGGCGACGCCCATGTGGTCGAGCTCGACGTGACCGACATCGGCAGCATCAAGGCCGCGGTCGCGCGTGCGGAGACCGAGGTCGGCCCCATCGACATCCTGGTCAACAACTCGGGCGTGAGCACCACGCAGCGCCTGCAGGACGTGACGCCCGACGACTACGACTACATCTTCGACACCAACGTGAAGGGCTCCTTCTTCGTCGCGCAGGAAGTCGGCAAGCGCATGCTGGCGCGCGCCACGGGCACGGCACCGGGCACCTACATCGGCGGGCGGATCATCAACATCGCCTCGTCGGCGGCGCTCAAGGTCATGCCGCAGATCGGCACGTATTGCATGAGCAAGGCCGCGGTGGTGCAGATGACCAAGGCCATGGCGCTCGAGTGGGGCCGCTTCGGCATCAACGTGAACGCGCTGTGCCCGGGCTACATCGCGACCGAACTCAACGAGGAGCACTGGACCACCGAGGCAGGCGCCAGGCTGGTCAGCATGCTGCCGCGCAAGCGCGTGGGCAAGCCCGAGGACCTGGACGGCCTGATCGTGCTGCTGGCCAGCGGCGAGAGCCATTTCGTGAACGGTGCCGTCATTGCGGCCGACGACGGGTTCGCGCTTTGAGTCCGCGGGCCTGGACCGGCATTGCCGCCGGCCTGGGCGCGGGTGCGCTCTGGGGGCTGGTGTTCGTAGCGCCGCGCATGGTGGGCCAATTCGGCATGGTCGACATCACCGCCGCGCGCTTTCTCGTGTTCGGCGCGGTCTCCGGGCTTGCGGTGTTCGCGCGGCCGGCCGCCGTGCGCTGGCCGAACGGTCGGCAGGCGCTCGCGGCGCTGGGGCTCAGCGTGCTGGGCTTCAGCGGCTACTACCTGCTGCTCGCCTTCGGCATCGCGGCAGCCGGCACCGAGGTGCCGAGCCTCGTCATCGGCACGATCCCTGTCTGGATGATGCTGCTGGGCCGGCCCGCGGGCCTGCACATGCGGGCCTTGCTGCCCGGGCTGCTGCTCACGGGCGCGGGCATGGCACTCATGATCTGGGGCGCCTGGTCGGCGCACGGCGGCGCGGGCAGTGGTGCTGGCGCGCGCTTCGGCGGGGGCATTGCGCTGGCGCTGTGCTCGATGGTGAGCTGGACGGTCTACGGCTTGCTCAACGCCGCCTGGCTGCAGCGGCACCGCGAGGTGCACGCGGCCGACTGGGCCAACTGGCTCGGCATTGCCACCGGCCTCGGGGCCTTGCTGCTGTGGGCGGCGGCGGGCAGCGATGTCGCCACGCTGCGGTCGCAGCCCGACGGCATGCTGTTCATCTGGATCGCACTGGCGAGCGGTTTCGGTTCGTCGTGGCTCGCGACCATCCTGTGGAACGTCGCGAGCCAGCGTCTGTCTGCGAGCCTGTGCGGCCAGCTGATCGTCAGCGAGACGCTGTTCGCATTGCTCTATTCCTTCCTCTGGGACGGCCGCTGGCCGCTGGCCACCGAATGGCTGGCTGCCTTGCTGTTCGTCCTGGGCATCCTCGCATCCATCAAGGCTCACCGATGAGAATCGAAATCCCCGAAAAGAAGAAGCTCGTGTACGAAATGTCGATCCCCATCCGCTGGGGCGACATGGACGCCATGGGCCACCTGAACAACGGCACCTACTTTCGCTATCTCGAAACCGCGCGCATCGACTGGATCCGCTCGATCGGTGTCGAGCCCGCGCCGGGCGGCGAGGGCATGGTGATCGTCAATGCCTTCTGCAACTTCTACCGGCAGATCGAATACCCGGGCAACGTGCGGATCAAGATGTACGTGAGCGACCCGGGGCGCACCACCTTCGAAAGCTGGGCCACCATGGTCCGCGAAGACGCGCCCGACGTGATCTGCGCGGCCGGCGGCGCAACCACCATCTGGGTCGATTTCCCGAAGCAGAAGGCGCTGGCGCTGCCCGACTGGCTGCGCACGCTGGTGAGCGACTGAGCAGGAGCCGCTGACGCAGCTCAGGCCGGCTGCAGCACGATGCGAGCCTCGAAGCCATGCGCCGCGGCCGCCGGCGGCGACGAGAGTTCGAGCCTCGCGCCGTGCTTCTCGACGATGGTGCCCACGATCGAGATGCCCAGGCCGTAGCCGGCGCGATCGGAGCTGTGGCGCACATGGCGCTCGCGCAGGGTTTCGAGCTGCGCGGGGTTCACGCCGGGGCCGAAGTCGCGCACGGCAAGGGTGCAGGGCGCCGTCACCTCGACGACGACGCGGCCACCCCCGTAGCGCAGCGCGTTCTCCACCAGGTTGCGCAGTGCGATCGCGAGTGCGTCGAAGTCGCCGAGGGCCAGGGGGGTGGCGCTGTCGGGCACCTTGAGCACGAGGCGCTCGGTGTTGCGCGGGTCTTGCCAGAAGTCCTGCGCCACGGCGCCGGCGAGCTGCACCAGGTCGACCCGCGTGCGTGTGAGCGAGGCGCCCGATTCCGCGCGCGACAGCTGCAGCAGCTTCTCGGTGCGGTGGCTGAGGGTGCGCAGCGCATCGAGCGCGGCCTGCACGTCGTTGCGCTGCAGGTCGTGTTCGAGCGCGGTCTGCAGCCGCAGGCGGGCGGCGGCAAGCGGTGTTCGCAGTTCGTGCGCGGCGTTGGCCGCCAGCGCGCGCTCCACGTCGAGCGAGTGCGACAGGCGCTCCAGCAGCCGGTTGACGTGGTCGCCGACGGTGCGCAGCTCCCTCGGCAGGCCGGGCAGGGCGATCGGGCTCAGGTCGGCGCCGCTGCGTTTCTCGATCTCACCGGCCAGCTCCTGCAGCGCCCGCAGCTCGGCACGCGCCACGTTGCGCAACACCAGCGCGAGCAGCGGCAGCACCGCGACGAGCGGAATGATCAGGCCGAAGAGCGTGCGGTTCAGGGCATGGCGGCGTTCGTCGAGCGGGTCCGCCACCTGGAAGAACAGGCCCAGCGTCGGATGGCGCACGGTGTAGATGCGCCAGCTCGGGTTGTTCGCGAAGCCGGCGGCCAGCGGCACATCGAAGGTGTCCGCGGGCGCTTCGGCGGAGCGCAGCAGTACGTGTTCGTGCAGGTCGACGATCTGGTAGATCACCGCGTCCTCGGAGAACAGCTGCTTGGGCGCGATCAGCGGTTCGCGCGGCGGCTCCTGTCTGGGGTGCTGCAGCTTTTCCAGTTCCTGCACGGCCATCGCGAACATGCGGTGCGAAACTTCGACCATTTCGTTGTCGAAGTTGTGGTTGATCTCGCGGTCCACATACCAGACCACGGCGAACACGCACAGCAGCCACACGCCGCCGACCCAAAGGATCAGCGTGCGGGTCAGCCGGCCCGCGAGCGTGTCGCGGCCGGCCACGAGCTTGTTCAGGCTCATTCGTCGTCGTCCGCCGAGAACGACAGGCGATAGCCGAGGCCGCGCAGCGTCTGGATGTGGTTGCGCCCTAGCTTGCGGCGCAGGCGGCTGATGAAGACCTCGAGCGTGTTGCTGTCGGCCTCGTCGCCGAAGCCGTAGAGCGCATCGGCAAGGTTCTCGCGCGTGTGGATGCGCTCGGGTCGCGTGGCCATGACGCGCAGCAGCGCCCATTCCTTCTGCGTCAGCGTGATCGGCGAGCCGTCCTTGCGCACCATGTCGTGCGCCAGGTCGATCTCGAGCGTGCCGAGCTGCAGCACCGGCGAGCTGCTCGCGCTGCGGCGGCGCTCGACCGCGCGCAGGCGCGCCAGCAGCTCGGCGGGGTCGTAGGGCTTGATGAGGTAGTCGTCGGCGCCGGCATCCAGGCCGCGGATGCGGTCGGTCACCTGGTCGCGTGCCGTCAGCACGATGACGATGGGGCGCTCGGGCAGGGCGCGCACCTGCGGCAGCAGCGAGAGGCCGTCGCCGTCGCCCAGGTGCAGGTCGAGCAGCACGGCCGCGTATTGCACCGAAAGCAGGGCGCCGCGGGCGTCGGCCAGGCTCGAAGCCACGTCGACCACGAAGGCCTTGGCCAGCAGGTAGCTGCAGACGGCATCTGCCAACGCAGTGTCATCTTCGACCAGCAATATGCGCACGCCATGTCCTTCCAACAAAAAATGGAGTCTAGCGCTGCCCGGTTGCACGGGGCCTGCCAGTCAGGTTCGGTTCATCTTGCTTCAGGCTGGGTTCATTCCGCGAACGTAGGCTCGCGTCTGTTTTTCAGTCCCGCCTTCGTTCATGACACGTTTCCCGCTATTTCGCCTGGGGGTCCTGACCCTTTTTGCACTGGTTGCACTGATGGCATGGGACGCGACGGGGGCAGACCTGGTGCTGGCGCGCATGGCAGGTTCGCACATGGGTTTTCCCTTGCGCGACAACCCTTTCATGGTTCACGTGATGCATGAGGGCGCCCGGAACCTGAGCTGGGCGCTCGTGATCGCATTGTTCGCCGCAATCCGGTGGCCGTTCGGCTTCCTGCGCCGCCTGAGCACCGGGGGCCGCGCCCAGCTGGCGCTCACGGTGCTGGCCTCGGTGATCGCCGTCAGCGTGCTCAAGCATGCCAGCCAGACCAGCTGCCCGTGGGACCTGCAGGAGTTCGGCGGCGTTGCACGGTATGTGTCGCACTGGTCGTGGGGCGTCAACGATGGCGGGCCGGGCGGGTGTTTTCCTGCCGGCCATGCGTCTGCGGCCTTTGCCTACGTGGGCGGGTACTTCGTGCTGCGCCGGGTGTCGTCCCGTGCGGCGGCGATCTGGCTGGGGGTGTCCGTGGTTGCGGGGTTCGTGCTGGGCGCGTCGCAGCAACTGCGCGGCGCCCATTACATGAGCCACACCCTCTGGACCGCTTGGGTCTGCTGGGTGGTGGGCTTCGTCATCGAGGCGGCGGTGACTCGCTTCAAATCGCGCATGCTGAAGCCGGCGATGCCCGCACATGCAGGATCTTGATTTCGCACTGTTCAGGCTGATCAACGCGGACCCTTCGGTGCCGGCGTGGAGCCTGCGTGTCGCCGAGTTCTCCTCCAACCTGCTGCCGGCCCTGCTGACGCTCGCCATCGGGGTCTGCGCGCTGTTCAGCCGGCGCTGGCGCCATGCGCTGTTCACGGTGCTGGTGAGCGTGCTGGCCGTGTGGTTGATCGTGAACATGATCCGTACGCTGATGCCGGTTCCCCGGCCTGCGTTCTATGGCCTTGGCATCCAGTGGGTGCCCCAGGGCGTGCGGCCCGGCTTTCCGAGCCTGCATGCGGCCGGAACCTTTGCCGCCGCCTTTTCGCTCTGGTGCCTGCCTTCCCGCGCAGCCATGCTGGCGGCGCTGCTGGTGGCTGTTGTGGTGGCGTGGAGCCGGGTGTTCCTGGGCCTGCATTTTCCCTCCGATGTCGTCGTGGCGGCGGTGCTGGGCGCGGTGGTGTCGGTCATTGTGGAGCGCGGCGTCAGCCGGCCGCTGGGCCTGGCCGCTTCCGGCGTGCTCATGGCGCGCAGGCGCGCGAAGATGCGACTGCGCCGGGCCAGCCTGAACACCGACTGAAGGGGCAATTCAGGCTCGCTTCAGGCGGACTCGCTACATTCGCCGCATGTCTGTTTCGCGAATCGAGCCCGCACCCCTGCAGCGGGCGAGCACTTCTGACCCCAAAACGCCGCACTTACCCGCCTCCGGTACGTCGTGGGAGCGCTTCAACCTGTGGTTGAAGCAGCCGCGTTCGGCCGCCGTGCTCGTTCTTTGGCTCAGCCTCTACCTCGTATTGACCACCAACTGGCCGCTGTGGAACGAGCTGGCCCGTATCGGCGGTGCGCCGAGCACCTACATGTCCACCATCGTGGCCATGAGCCTGCTCACGCTGTGCGGCTCGGCGGCCATGCTGTCGCTGACCGCCTGGTCGCGCTGGATGAAGCCGCTGTGGCTCGCCGTGGTCGTGCTGGCCGCGGTGGTCCAGCACTACATGCTCCAGTACCGCGTGGTGATGGACCCGACCATGATCGCCAACGCGCTGCAGACCGATCCGAACGAGGCGCGCGATCTGCTGAGCTGGCGCATGGCCTTCAACGTCGGCGTGGTGGTACTGCCCGCGGCCTGGCTGCTGTGGCGGGTGCGCGTCACACCGATGCGCTTTCTGTCGAAGCTCTGGCGCAACGCCGCGCTGTTGCTGCTGTCGGTGCTCGTCGCGCTCGGCGCGGCGGTGTCCATGAACCGCGAGCTGGCGCCGCTGATGCGCAACAACGTTCATCTGCGCTACATGATGAACCCCATCGCGACGCTCTATTCCACGGGCTCGCTGTTCATCAAGCCGCTGTTCAAGCGCAGCGGCAAGCTGATTCCGATCACTGCCGGCACGGCGCTGGGCGCCAGCTATGCGGCCCAGACCAAGCCACCGCTGTTCGTGGTGGTGGTGGGCGAGACGGCTCGCGCCGACCACTTCGCCTTGAATGGCTATGCGCGCGACACCACGCCCGAACTCGCCAGGCGCGGTGTGCTGAGTTACCGCGAGGTGCATTCCTGCGGCACCAACACGCTGGCCTCCGTGCCGTGCATGTTCTCGCCGCTGGGCAAGGAAGGCTACGAATCGCGCAAGGACGACTACGAGACACTGGTCGACGTGCTGCAGGCTGCGGGCCTGGCCGTTTTCTGGCTGGACAACCAGGCCGGCTGCAAGGGTGTGTGTGTCCGCGTGCCGAACGCCTCGGCCTTCGAAGGCCTCGATGCCGCCACCAAGAAGGCGCTGTGCGACGGCGACGAATGCCTCGACGACGTGATGCTCAAGGGCCTCGACGAGCGCATTGCCGCGCTGCCGGCCGAGCGCCGCGCCAAGGGTGTCGTGCTGGTGATGCACCAGATGGGCAGCCACGGCCCGGCCTACTACAAGCGCTCGGCGCCCGACGTGAAGCGCTTCCTGCCCGAGTGCAAGACCAATGCGCTGGCCGAGTGCGGCCACGCCGAGCTCATGAACGTGTACGACAACTCGATCGTGCAGACCGACCGCTTCCTAGGCCAGACCATCGACTGGCTCAAGGCCCAATCGAAGCAGTACGACCCG
This sequence comes from Variovorax sp. Varisp85, assembly GCF_047304045.1. Classification (NCBI taxonomy): domain Bacteria; kingdom Pseudomonadati; phylum Pseudomonadota; class Betaproteobacteria; order Burkholderiales; family Comamonadaceae; genus Variovorax; species Variovorax sp. Varisp85. The sequence goes on along the minus strand of NZ_JBGLYN010000028.1, from coordinate 53,018 downwards.
GCGATGCTGTACGTGAGCGACCACGGCGAGTCGCTCGGCGAATACGGCCTGTTCCTGCACGGCGTGCCGTACAGCTTCGCGCCCGAGGCGCAGAAGCACGTGCCGATGGTCACGTGGTTCAGCGAAGGCATGAGCCAACGGCGCAAGCTCTCGCGTTCGTGCATGGAGGCGGGGCTCGACACGCCGCTCACCCACGACAACCTGTACCACACGGTGCTGGGCGTGATGGACGTCGCCACGCCTACCTACAAGCCGGCGCTGGATGCACTGGCTTCTTGTCGCGGTAAGGGCTGAGCTTCTATCGGAGCTTGCCTGCGGTTGATGGCCCAGGGACATTCGCGCAGGGGACTACCCGGTGCCCTGTGCATACGCCCTGAACGGACCCCGCATCAAATCAGGCTCACTTCTTCTCGCGCGGCAGCCGCCCCATCAGGAAGAACTCGTTGTTCGGCTGCATGCCGCTGAAGCTCGCCAGCCGGTTGCTCAGGCCGAAGAAGGCGGTGATGGCCGCGATATCCCAGATGTCCTCGTCGTCGAAGCCGTGCGCGTGCAGCGGCGGGAAGTCGCTGTCGTCGATCTCGTGCGAGCGCTCGCAGACCTTCATCGCAAAGTCGAGCATGGCGCGCTGGCGCGGCGTGATGTCGGCCTTGCGGTAGTTCACCGCCACCTGGTCGGCCACCAGCGGCTTCTTCTCGTAAATGCGCAGCAGCGCGCCATGCGCCACAACGCAGTACAGGCATTTGTTGGCCGCGCTGGTGGTGGTGACGATCATCTCGCGGTCGCCCTTGGTGAGCGAGCCTTCTTCCTTGAGCATCAGCGCATCGTGGTACGCGAAGAAGGCGCGCCACTCGGCCGGCCGGCGTGCGAGGGCGAGGAACACGTTGGGCACGAAGCCCGCCTTTTCCTGCACGGCGAGGATCGCGGTGCGGATGTCTTCGGGCAGGTCTTTCAGTTCGGCGAGGGGATAGCGCTCTGCGGCCATGTTGTCTCCGGTGCGGGTTGCTTTGATGGAGCCATCATAGGCAAGCCGCACCGCAGACGTGGAACCACTCCTTCTTCTACTTGAGTGCCTTGCCCTGCGTCGCACCCAGCGGCGTGTGCAATTGCGACGGCACCCACTCGCCGGTGTTGTCATTGCGCCCCTGCAGCAGATAGCGCGTGTCGGCCTTGCCGTAGTTCTGCACCGCCATCGCCGAGAACTTGCCGATGTCGGTCTTCGGGTCGCGCAGGCGGTTCACGATCAGCACCTTCTTCGTGTCGGCGAAGTCGGCCATCATGTTCTGGTCGCCTTCGCTGTCGCCGGCCACGAAGCTCGGGCCGTAGCCGTACTTGGCGACCAGGAAGCGCTGGATGTTCTTCGTCTTGCCCGGGCCCTGCGTCTGGTCGTAGCCGCGGCGGAACTCGGGCTGGATCACGCCATTGGCATCGCGCTCCAGTTCCATCGCGAGCACGCGCTCGGGCGGGTTGTTGTAGCCGAAGGCGGGGTTCGACGAGATTTCCTTGATGACATCGACGAACGAGGCCGAGCACACCCACACGTCGAAGCCCGCGTTGCGGAAGGCGGCGTACAGCGCCTGTATCTCGGGTTGCAGCCGCAGGCCGTTCTTCCAGCTCACCGACACCACACCGGCGCGGCCCGGCAGGGCTGCGGGCGACGTCCACTTGACCTTGACGATCGGCTCCTTCAGCTGCCATGCCACCGTGTCGGCCGTGAGCTTGCGCACCTGCGCCTCGGTCATGCCGGCGAAGAGGTAGGTCACCCACGGGTAGGCCGTGTCGTGGTCAAAGGTGTCGCCGATGGCTTCGTAGAGATAGCGCACCTTGGCGGTGAACGCGATGTAGTGCGGATTCAGCTTCACGGCCGCCAGCGGCTGGCTGCCCTTGAGGCCGGCATAGTTCTGATAGAGCCAGGTGTAGCTGGCCACGATGTCGGGCACCACCAGGTCGATGTTGACCGACCCGCCGGCCGCGTTGTTGAACGGCGGGAGGAAGTCTTTCTTCGGAATGTTCTTGCGCAATGCCACCTCGAGCTGCGCGGGCGTGGCGCCGAACACCAGGTTCTCGAGCTGGTAGATCAGCGAGGCTTCCTCGATGTCGAGGAAGACGCTGGTGTTGTCCCAGTCGAAGACGACGTAGGGCGGCCTGGCGGCGTTGTAGCCGGGGCTGTCCTTGCCGAGGCCGGCGATCAGGCCTTCGATCTGCGCGCGGTTGAAGGCGTCCCAGTGGCCGGGCGACAAGCCCTTGGCGGGCGAGAGGCTGGCGCAGCCGGTGGCGACGAGCGCGGTGGCGAGGGGGGTAAGGAGAATGAGGCGGCGTTGCATGCGTTCCCTGTTGTTGTGCGGTGTGGATGGGAAGCACCAAGCGTATGCGGCGCTGGTGACACTTCCGCGTCGACCTACGCATCAGCCGTGCCAGCCCACCGCATGAGCTCACGCTTGCCTCCTGCCGCCTCGACGCTCGCCGCGGCCCGCCGATCTCCACGCCAGCTTCGACACGCCGGGAATTGGAAGGCGTCTAGCCGGGCAGCCCCGGCCTCACCGCACCGGGTTGCTTCAGCACTGCGAGATCGCTCTCGTCCTTGAGCCCGACGCCGGTCAGCCCGCGGCGCAGGGATTCGCGCATCAGCCATGCCAGCTTGAACGCGGCGGTTTCATAGGACAGGCCTTCGGGCCGCACATTGGAGATGCAGTTGCGCTCGGCGTCGTGCCGGCCGCGCTTGGGCGAATGCGTGAGGTAGATGCCGAGGCTGTCGGGCGAGCTCAGGCCGGGGCGCTCGCCGATCAGCATGACGGAGAGCGCCGCGCCGAACAGCTCGCCCACCTCGTCGGCCAGCGCCACGCGTGCCTGCGTGGCGATGACCACCGGGGCGAAGCTGGTGTCGGCCGGCAGGTGCGAGCGCAATGCGGCCAGCAGCGGCGCCGCATGGCGGGCGACAGCGAGCGAGGAGAGCCCGTCGCCGATCACGACGCAGACATCGCAGCCGTAGCGGCCGTCGACGAGCAGGCGCGTGGCGTCGTCCTCGTCGAGCTGCCGGCCGAGGTCGGGGCGGCGCAGGTATTCGGTGCGGTCCGCTGCACGGCTGCGTGCGCGCGCCACCTCCCAGTGCTGCGATCGCAAGGCGGCTTCGAGCGCATCGACGTCGAGCGCGGCATGGATGGCATCGCGTGCCATCGCATGTGCCCAGCCGAAGCGCAGCGTCTCGTCGGTCGGCATGCCTGCGCCGGCGCGGCCCAGCGCCAGCCGCGCGGGCGTGGCCGAGCGCCATTGCGCCCAGGGGTTGGGTGTGACCGGTGAATCGCTCATGACGCGAGCGCGGACAGCCCGCTCATGTCGGCCAGCAGCCGGTTGGCAGCAGGCGGCGCCAGTTGCCCGGCCGCGTTGGTGATCTGCATGCGCTGCAGCCAGGCCTCGAATTCGGGCGCGCGCTTCAGGCCCAGCGTTTCGCGCAGGAAGAGCGCGTCGTGGAAGGAGGTGCTCTGGTAGTTGAGCATCACGTCGTCCGCGCCCGGGATGCCCATGATGAAGTTGATGCCCGCCGTGCCCAGCAGCACGAGCAGCGTGTCCATGTCGTCCTGGTCGGCCTCGGCGTGGTTGGTGTAGCAGATGTCGCAGCCGATGGGCAGGCCCAGCAGCTTGCCGCAGAAGTGGTCCTCGAGCCCGGCGCGGATGATCTGCTTGCCGTCGTACAGGTACTCCGGCCCGATGAAGCCGACTACCGTGTTGATGAGGAAGGGCTTGTAGCGCCGCGCCAGCGCATAGGCGCGCGCCTCGCAAGTCTGCTGGTCGACACCGAAGTTGGCATTGGCCGAGAGCGCGCTGCCCTGGCCGGTCTCGAAGTACATGACGTTGTCGCCGATGGTGCCGCGCTTGAGCGACAGCGCCGCGGCATAGGCCTCGTCGAGCAACTCGGGCGTCACGCCGAACGAGAGGTTGGCCTTCTCGGTGCCCGCGATCGACTGGAACACCAGGTCCACCGGCGCGCCGGCCTCGGCAAGCTTGAGCGTGTTGGTCACGTGCGTGAGCACGCAGCTCTGCGTGGGAATCTCGAAGCGCTGGATCACCTCGTCGAGCATGCGAAGCAACTGGCCCAGCACGGGCATGCTGTCGGAAGCGGGGTTGAGGCCGATCACCGCATCGCCCGCGCCGTAGAGCAGCCCGTCGAGCGTGGAGGCCGCCACGCCGCGCAGGTCGTCGGTCGGGTGGTTGGGCTGCAGCCGCACAGCCAAGTGGCCGGGCAGCCCGATGGTGTCGCGAAAGCGCGTGACCACGCTGCATTTCTTCGCGACCGATACCAGGTCCTGGTTGCGCATGAGCTTGGACACGGCCGCGACGATCTCGGGCGTGAGGCCCGGTGCCAGCGCGGTGAGCGTGGCGGTGGTGGCCGCTTCGGACAGCAGCCAGTTGCGCAAGTCGCCGACCGTGAGATGCGCGACCGGCGCGAACGCCTGCGCGTCGTGGCCGTCGATGATGAGGCGCGTGATGTTGTCGCTCTCGTATGGAATCAATGCTTCGGTCAGGAACTGCCTGAGCGGCGTCTCGGCCAGCACGTGGCGCGCGGCCATGCGTTGCTGCGCGGTGGCCGCGCCGATGCCCGCGAGGTAGTCGCCCGAACGCGCCGGGCTCGCGAAGGCCATGACCTGCCGCAAGTCGTCGAAGGCGAAGACATGGCTGTCGATGGTGGTGCGGTACAGCATCTGTCAGGCGGCGGTCTTCGAGGAAGACAGCATCTCGTCGGGCGCGGCCGCCTTGCGCTGCGCCGAGGTCAGCAGGAAGTAGCCGTACGCCGCTGCCATCAGCACGATGAACAGCAGCGTGAGCATGCCGTTGAACCACACCATTGCGCCCAGGCACACGACGCCGAGCCCAAGCGCAATGGCCGGGAACACGGGATAGAAGGGCGCGCGGTAGGTGCGCAGCAGGTTGGGCTCGGTGCGGCGCAGCTTGAACAGCGCTGCCATCGAGATCAGGTACATCACGATGGCGCCGAGCACGGCCATGGTCACGATGTTGGCGGTGAGCGTCTGGCCGCCGAACTGCACCCACTCGTCGCTGAAGATCGCGACCACGCCGATCACGCCGCCGGCCAGCAGCGCGCGGTGCGGCGTGTCGAAGCGCGGGCTCAGCCCGGCGAAGTAGCGCGGCAGGTACCCCGCGCGCGCCAGCGCGAAGATCTGGCGCGAGTAGCCCATGATGATTCCGTGGAACGAGGCGATCAGCCCGAACAGCCCGATCCACACCAGCATGTGCAGCCAGCCGCTGTTGTCGCCCACCACCGCCTTCATGGCCTGTGGCAGCGGATCGTTGATGTTGGCGAGCTTGCGCCAGTCGCCCACGCCGCCCGCGAAGATCATCACGCCGAAGGCCAGCACCACCAGCGTGACGATGCCCGTGGTGTACGCGATGGGAATGGTGCGGTGCGGATCGCGCGCCTCCTCGGCCGCCATGGCCGCGCCCTCGATGGCGAGGAAGAACCAGATCGCGAACGGAATGGAGGCGAAGATGCCCGAGATGGCCGCGCCGTTGAGCACGCTGCCGCCGGCCCAGCCGTTGGCCACGAAGTTGGCCATGGTCCAGCCCGGCGTGACCACGCCCATGAAGACCAGCAGCTCGACGATGGCCAGGATGGTGACGAACAGCTCGAAGGCCGCCGCGATGCCCACGCCGATCCAGTTGAGTCCGATGAAGATCACGTACGCGCCCAGCGCGAACCACTTCGGGTTGATGCCCGGAAACTGCACGTTGAGATACGCACCGATGGCCAGCGCGATGGCCGGCGGCGCGAAGACGAATTCGATCAGCGTGGCAAAGCCCGCGACGAAACCACCGTTCGGACCGAAGGCGCGCCGCGCATAGGCGAAGGGCCCGCCCGCATGCGGAATGGCGGTGGAGAGCTCGGTGAAGCTGAAGATGAAGGTGGTGTACATCGTGGCCACCAGCACCGTGGCGACGAGGAAGCCGAGTGTGCCGGCCGTGTTCCAGCCGTAGCTCCAACCAAAGTACTCACCCGAGATGACGAGGCCCACCGCGATGCCCCAGAGCTGGACGGGACCGAGCACTTTCTTGAGATGACCGGTGCCTGAATGGGCGGGCGTCGTGCCCGTGCTGGCGGCTGCGGTGGAGTTCATGCGGCTTCCTCTCTTCGTGGATGTTGACAGTGCACATTCCGCAAAGCAAGGGCTGTTCCAACACGCGCATCGGTCCCGAATATCCCCTTACAGGCCTGGCCGGCCGCTGGCCATAATCGACGACTTTCAACCTCCGAGGTCTTTCGTGAAGTCTCTTCTCTGCGCCGCACTCGTGTCCGTTCTCGCCGCTCCCGCCGCCTTTGCGCAATCCGCGCCGGTGACCACGCCCAGCGGCCTGGTCTACCAGTCGCTCAAGGAAGGCACCGGTGCCTCGCCTGCCGCGACCGACACGGTCAAGGTGCACTACCGCGGCACCTTCCCCGATACCGGCAAGGAATTCGACAGCTCCTACAAGCGCGGTGAGCCCACCGAGTTTCCGCTCAACGGCGTGATCCCGTGCTGGACCGAAGGCGTGCAGAAGATGAAGCCGGGTGGCAAGGCCAAGCTGACCTGCCCGCCGTCGATTGCCTATGGTTCGCGCGGCGCGGGCGGCGTGATTCCGCCGAACGCCACGCTCAATTTCGAAGTGGAACTGGTGTCGGTTACCAAGCGCTGATTTCAGGCTGCAGCCCCGCCCGCAGTCAGACTCCCGGCTGGTACTGATACAGCCAGGTTTCCGTAAGCGTCTTGTCCCCCGTCTTCAGGTAGAGCCGCATGTCGACCGGCTCGTTGCCTTCGGGCGTGAAGTCGAACTGCGCGCGCCAGTGCCCCGGCACGCCATTCGGCACAGCCTCGGCGAAGATGTACGAGAACTTGCCGCGCGCCGCCGTCAGCACCACCTCGGGCTTCACGCCGAAGGGCACGGTGGTCAACGGTTGGCCGACGAACTCGACCATGAACTTGCGCACGCCCTGCGGTCGCGGCTGGCCCGGCTGTCCGCCGCGGCCGATGCGCGTGGCCACGCAGCGCGCGAGCGGCGACGGAAACGGCTCCTGGTCAGTCCAGTGCAGCCGGTACTGCAGGCTGTAGCTCGCGCCCGCCTTGGCATCGGCCTTCGGCACCCAGAAGGCGACGACGTTGTCGTGGATCTCGTCGTCGGTCGGAATCTCGACGAGTTGCACCGAGCCTTCGCCCCAGTCGCCCAGTGGCTCGATCCACAGGCTCGGGCGCTTCTCGTAGCCCACGCCGTCCTGGTAATGGTCGAACGCACGGTCGCGCTGCAGCAGGCCGAAGCCACGCGGCTTGGTGTCCGCGAACGCGGATGCGCGCGTCTGCGTCGGGTTGTTGAGCGGGCGCCAGATGCGCTCGCCCGCGCCGTTCCAGATCGCGAGGCCGTCGGAGTCGTGCACCTCGGGGCGCCAGTCGATGGCCGTGGGCTTGATGGTTTCCGAGTACCAGTACATGGACGTGAGCGGCACCAGGCCCAGGCGCGACACGTCGCGGCGCAGGAACATGCGCGCGTCGATGTCCATGATCACGGCCTTGGTGCGCTGCATGACGAACTTGAACACGCCCGTCACGCTCGGTCCTTCGAGCAGCGCGTAGACCGTCATCGAGGTGGTGTTGTTCGCGGCCGGCGTCTCGAAGTAGAAGCGCGTGAAGCTCGGGAATTCCTCGGGCTTGTCGGGCACCGCCACGTCGAGCGCAATGCCGCGCGCCGACAGCCCGTACTGGTAGAGCTCGCCGATGGCGCGGAAGTACGAGGCGCCGAGGAACGCGACCCAGTCGTTCTTCTGCCAGTCGAGCTTGGCCTGGTCGCCCAGCCGGCTCTCCTGCAGGCGAAAGCCCGCGAAGCCCGCGCCCGGCGGCAGCGCGCGCGCGGGGCTGTCGGGCGGCATTGAGAAGTAGGTGGGGCTGTAGAGCACCTCGCGGGCGAACGCATCGCCGTCGGTGTTCTCGAGCACGTGCATGCGCACCGGCGTCTGGAAGAAGCGGCCGAGGTGGAAGAAGGTGACCGGGAACGCGCCGGGCCCGTCGCGGAACAGAGCGTTGGCGACGTCGAACTTGATCTTGCCGTGCGCGTCGTAGTCGATGCGATCGAGCACCTCGGGGGCCAGCGGCGCCGCGGCCGCATAGGGCCTTGCGGCGAGCGACTTCGCTTGTGCGACCAGCGCGTCGAAGGAGAAGGGAGCGGGCTGGCTCAGTTGCAGTCCGTTGGCGGCCAGTGCCTCTTCGGGCAGTCCGAGGGCGGCGAGTGCGGCAGCGGCTCCGCCGGCGGCAAGGAAGGATCGGCGATCAAGCATGTGTTTCTTGAGGGTTGCGAATCTTTGGGGGAAAGAAGGGAAAGCGGCGGAAACGACAGCGCATTTTCCGCGAATGGGAACACCGGCGAGCTTGGCCCGGCGAGGGATCGAACCGCGTCAGCCATCCAGCGCAAGCCGGGCCGGACAAAGCCGGCAATTCACGAAATTGTGCGTTTATGTATCGGCCTCGTTCCCCGTCTTCAACGCGTAGAGCGCATACAGCGGTACGCCCAGGAACAGCATCACCATCGGCGCGAACAGCGTGTAGGGCAGGCCGGCGCCTTCCAGCACGCCGTAGGTGGCGGCCAGCCGCAGGCGCGGATGGGGTTGCGTCAGCTCGGCCGGCCGATGGATGCCCCAGTGGAACTCCGCGCCGGTCGCGCGCACCGAAGGGTGCTGCTTCGCGTGGCCCACCGCGAGCCAGCACAGGGCGTCGAAGACCAGCATCGAGCCCGCAGGCGCGCGTGCGCCGAAGGTGGCGAGCACCGCCTGCACTTGCTCGGGCTTCAGGTACATCAGCACGCCTTCGGTGAACAGGAACACCGGCCGCGCATTGCGTCTGCGCGGCAGGCCCAGTTGCTCCCACCAGCCGGGCGCGGTCAGGTCGAGTTCGCGCAGGTCGTGGCGTTCGTTGGCTTCGGGGATCAACTCGCGGCGCAGTTCGAGCACTTCGGGCAGGTCGGCGTCGGTCATGCGGGACTTGCCGTCGTCCAGCCACTGGAAGTAATGGCTCAGGCCGCAGCCCATGTTCACCACGCGTGCTCCGGGGTGCTCCTTGAGGAAGTCCTGGGCCAGGCTGCGGAAGCGCCGCGTGCGCCAGAGGATGCCGTAGATGGTCGCCCGGTCTTCCGGCAGCGCGCTGCCGTCGTCGCGGATCTGCTCCAGGATGCCGGCGGCGTAGGCGTCCCGCACGGCCATCTGCGGAAAGATGGCGTCGCCCGAGGCCCGCGCAGCGAGGGGAATCCGCAAGGTGGAAGGGACGGCCGAGAGGCGCTGTGCCTTTTTTCTGGTGGTCATGAATGCGAGGGCGAGGCCATGCGCAAAGTCTGGCCGCTGCGGCATGGCGGGGCAAGTCAGTCTTTGGTTGTGCGGGCGGCCTCCACCGGCCGCCCTGTCAGTGCCCGGAAGGCTTGCCGCGCTGGCGTGCGAGATGGCGGTAGATGGTGCTGCGGTGAACGCCGAGGCGGCGCGCGGCCTTCGCCACGTCGTGCTCGCAGGCCTTCAACGCCTCGTCGATGGCGTGGCGTGTGATGGCCTGCAGCGGCTCGGCATGCGCAGGGGCGCACTCGAGCGGGTCGTCGGGCAAGACGGTAGGCTGCGCGCCCAGCAGGTGCGCGGGCAATGCGCTCGCCGTCACCGAGTCGCCCGTATCGGCCAGTGCCACGATGGCGCGCAGCGTGCTGCGCAGCTCGCGCACGTTGCCCGGCCAGCGGTAGGCGGCCAGCACTTCGAGTGCGTCGTTTTCCAGCTGCAAGTGCTTGGCCGCGCCGCCCGCTTCAAGAAACAGCCGCGCGATCAGCGCGTGCCGGTCGTCGCGCCGGCTCAAGGGAGGCAGGGCGACGGTGAACCCCGCCACGCGATACATCAGGTCGGCGCGGAAGCGTCCGGCCTCCACCAGCGCCGGCAGGTGGCCGTGCGTGGCGCAGACCAGGTCGAAGTCCACCGCCACGCCCTGGCCGCCGCCCAGCGGCGTGACCACGCGCTCCTCCAGCACGCGCAGCAGGCGCGTCTGCAGGGCCAGCGGGATCTCCGCGATCTCGTCGAGGAACAGCACCCCGCCATGCGCTTCGCGGATGCGGCCCCCCATGCCCTTGCGCTTCGCGCCGGTGAAGGCGCCTTCCTCGTAGCCGAACAGTTCGGACTCGATCAGCGTCTCGGGCAGCGAGGCGCAGTCCACCGCCACGAAGGGGCCCGTGCTGCGGCGGCTCGCGGCGTGCAGCCGGCGCGAGAAAACCTCCTTGCCGCTGCCGGTCTCGCCGTTGACCAGCACGGAGACGCCTTCGTTCAGCACCCGCACGGCCTTGTGCAGCAGAGGCTGCACATCGTCGGTTTCGGGCTCGGCCACCGCGCGCCGCGTGGGCGTGCGCGAACCGCCGGCCGCATGCGAACGCTCCATCACGGTCGCGATCTGCCTGCCGCCCGGCAGCGTCAGCAGGCTGCGCCGGTGTTCCATGCGCGGCCAGTTCGCGCCGAGAAAGGCCTCGGCGTCCAGTTCGAGAAGACCGTCCCACGAGCGCCCGAACAGCTCGAGCGCCACCCGGTTCGCCGCGACGATGCGCCCGCCCTCGATCACCATCAGCCCTTCGCGCGCGGTGCCGATCAGCGCCGGGCGCGCATGGAAGCGCAGTACGTGGCCGTTGGCCTCGGCCAGCATCATGCGGTGCTCGACCTGCTGCGCCGCCATGCGCACCAGGCCGAGCGCATGCGTGTTCACGCGCACCGTCTCGCCCGAGATGTCGAGCGCGCCCGCCAGTTCGCCGCGCCCGGTGAAGATGGGCGCTGCCGCGCATCCGAGCGTTCCGTTCTGCGCGAGGTAGTGCTCGGCGCCCAGCACCATCAGCGCCTCGCGCTCCGCCAGCGCCGTGCCGATGGCGTTGGTGCCCCGGTTGCGCTCCGACCATTCCACGCCGGGCTGCAGCGCGATGCGCTCGGCCTTGGGCAGGAAGTCGGCGCTGCCGACCTCCTCGAGAATCAGGCCGCTGGCATCCGACAGGATCACCACGCAGCCGTTGCCGACCGCATGCTCGGCCAGGCCGTCGAGCTCGGGCTGCGCGCAGTTCAGCAGCCGCATGGCCTGCTCGCGCCGTTCGCGCAGCAGGGCCAGCGCCATCGGCTCGGGGTCCGTGGCCTGGTGGCCGACCGGCCGGCAGCGCTGCCAGGAGCGCGAGATGTGCGGGGCGATCCACGGTGCGGGATCGCAGCCTTGTCCAAAGAACAGTTCGCGGGCCTGCGCCACTTTGATCGACGGCAACTGCGCTGCGCTCATGCGTGTCTCCGAGAGGTTTTCGCCTTGTGCGACATCCTAGTCGCCATGTTCGCGCGGACATGTCGCATATTGCGAATGAAAACCCCCCTGCGGCATGCGATGCCCAGGAGGAAGTACCCAGGGAATGTACCGATCCGGCCGGGTATGCGGCTTGCGATTGCTCAAGCAGGTCGCCGCATGTCGCGGCGCCGCCAGCAGCAAATGGAGACAAGTCATGGACATGCTCGAACCGGGCAAATTCGGCACCGCGGTGCCGTTCAAGAAGCGTTACGGCAACTACATCGGCGGCGAATGGGTCGCGCCGGCGGACAACCAGTATTTCGAGAACATCACGCCCGTCACCGGCAAGGTCTTCTGCGAAGTGCCGCGCTCTACCGCGGCCGACATTGAACGTGCGCTCGACGCCGCGCACAAGGCCAAGGGCCCCTGGGGCCGCACCTCGACCACCGAGCGCGCCAACATCCTCAACAGGATTGCCGACCGCATGCAGGAGAACCTGCCCATCCTGGCGGCAGCGGAGACCTGGGACAACGGCAAGCCCATCCGCGAAACCACCGCGGCCGACCTGCCGCTGGCCATCGACCACTTCCGCTACTTCGCCTCGTGTGTGCGCTCGCAGGAAGGCGGCATCAGCGAGATCGACCACGAAACCTTCGCCTACCACTTCCATGAGCCCATCGGCGTGGTCGGCCAGATCATTCCGTGGAACTTCCCGATCCTGATGGCCGTGTGGAAGCTGGCGCCCGCGCTGGCGGCCGGCAACTGCGTGGTGCTGAAGCCGGCCGAGCAGACGCCGGTGTCGATCCTCGTGCTGCTGGAGGTCATCGGCGACCTGCTGCCGCCGGGCGTGCTGAACGTGGTCAATGGCTTTGGCGTGGAGGCGGGCAAGCCGCTGGCGTCGAGCAACCGCATCGGCAAGATCGCCTTCACCGGCGAGACCACCACCGGCCGGCTGATCTCGCAGTACGCGAGCCAGAACCTGATTCCGGTCACGCTGGAGCTGGGCGGCAAGTCGCCCAACATCTTCTTCGCCGACGTGATGGACAAGGACGACGCCTTCTTCGACAAGGCGCTCGAGGGCTTCGCAATGTTCGCGCTGAACCAGGGCGAGGTCTGCACCTGCCCGTCGCGCGCGCTCATCCAGGAGTCGATCTACGACCGCTTCATGGAGCGTGCGCTGAAGCGAGTGGCAGCCATCAAGCAGGGCAGCCCGCTCGACATGGCCACCATGATCGGCGCGCAGGCCTCCGGCGAGCAGCTAGAGAAGATCCTGTCGTACCTCGACATCGGCAGGCAGGAGGGGGCGAAGGTGCTGATCGGCGGCGAGCGCCAGCGGTTCGAGGGCGACCTGGCCGACGGCTACTACGTGAAGCCGACCGTGTTCCGGGGCCACAACAAGATGCGCATCTTCCAGGAGGAGATCTTCGGCCCGGTGGTGTCGGTCACCACTTTCAAAGACGAGGAAGAGGCGCTTTCCATCGCCAACGACACCCTCTACGGCCTGGGCGCCGGCGTGTGGAGCCGCGACATGAACCGCGCCTTCCGCATGGGCCGCGGCATCCAGGCCGGCCGCGTGTGGACCAACTGCTACCACCACTACCCGGCGCACGCGGCCTTCGGCGGCTACAAGCAATCGGGCATCGGCCGCGAGAACCACAAGATGATGCTCGACCACTACCAGCAGACCAAGAACCTGCTGGTGAGCTACAGCGAGAACAAGCTGGGCTTCTTCTGATGAGCACCACCGGCGACGTCCTGCGTGTCACCGCGACCGATGCCGCGCTCGCGCTGATCGACAGGCTCGCCGAAAAGCACGGCCCGCTGATGTTCCATCAGTCGGGCGGCTGCTGCGACGGCAGCGCGCCCATGTGCTATGCCCAGGGCGAGTTCATCGTGGGCGACTACGACCGGCTGCTGGGGCACATCGGCGGCATGCCGCTCTACATCAGCGGGCCGCAGTTCGAGTATTGGCAGCACACGCAACTCATCATCGACGTGGTGCCGGGGCGCGGCGGCATGTTCTCGCTGGAAGGCCCCGAGGGCGTGCGCTTCCTGACGCGCTCGCGGCTTTTCACCGACGCGGAATGGGCCGTGCTGGAAGCCGAGGAGGCGAAGTAGGGCTGCTGCAAAAGGCCTCGGCCGAGGCGGGGCTGCCGGGCTACGAGGTCGAATCGTGGTTCGCGGTGCTCGCGCCAGCGAAGACGCCGCCCGAGGTTGTCAACAGGCTCAGCGCGGAACTCCGGAAGATCGTGGAGAGCGAAGCCTTCCGCAAGAAGGTGGACGAACAGGGCGCCTTCGCGACCTACATGGACCTGCCGACGCTCGCGAAATTCGTCGACCAGGAGCTGGCGGCGTAGTCGAAGGTGATCAAGTCGGCGGACATCAAGCCCGACTGATTCGAAATACGGGCACGACCGGCTACAGCTTGACGTTGATGATCGACAGGATGATCGCAGAGAGCGTCATCGCGACGGGCAGCTTCCGCACGGCGAGCGCATGAGCGCGGGCGACGGAGGCTTGCGTCTGCAGCAGAAGGCTGCGTTCGGAATGGATGGGTGTGGACATTTCGGACTCCTGTTTGGTTGTGGGCTTGGCGCCCTTGATGACCTCCACGATAGGCTTCGCAGGGCGCAGCGGCGCGGGCGTTTCGACGACACGGCGTTTCTGTTTTCGCAACGATGAGGCGGCAACTGGCCGGAACTTCGGGCGGCTCTTTTGGATCGGCGAGGCTTGCGTGCGGCGTGAGAATCCGGCGCCGGCGACCAATGACCGAACTAGAAAGCAAGCAGAAATCATGAACATTGCGGTGCGCGATGAACTGCGCGGCCATGGTGTGGGCACTGCGCTGTTGTGCAGAAGCAGGACGGCATCGTGTTGCGCGACATGCTCCGCATGCGCATCGAGCTCGCTGACTAGCCCGCGATCAGCTTCTGCACCAGTTCCGCGGTGGTCGCGGCCGCGTACTTGCGCATCAGCCGGGCCCGGTGCAGTTCCACCGTGCGGTGGCTGATGCCCAGCGCCTTGCCGATCTCCTTCGAGGTCAGCCCGCGCATCACCTGCGCCGCCACCTCGCGCTCGCGCGGCGTGAGTTCGGCCTTGACGGCGCGGCGCGAGCCCAGGTCCTCGAAGGTCCAGATGCCGGCCTCGTGCGGCGCGGCGCGGTTCATGGCGTGGCCGGTGACGTGGCACCAGAAGGTCTCGCCTGCGATGGCGCCGTGCAGTCCGCCCAGGCGCTTCATCATGCGGTTGTCGGCGTAGTGCCCGCTGGCATTCAGAAAGGGCTCCATGCGCTTGCCGATGCGCTCGAACTCGACCACGCTGGGGTACAGGATGCTGAACGAATGCCCGACCAATGCGGAGGGCGTTGCGCCAAAAATCTCGCACACGCGAACGTTGCAGGCCACGATGGTGCGGTTGCTCGACACCACCATGCCGACGGGCGCGTGTTCAAAGGCCAGCCGGTAATCGATCTCGGGCATCGGGGGTCACCATTACGAAATACTACGTATGCGAGTAGGTAGTATCGTTCAGGGCTTTCCCACCTCTCTCCATTCACCCATCAAGGAGCCCGAGTGAACAAGATTTATCCCACCGCGGACGCGGCACTCAAGGGGGTCGTCGCCGACGGGCAGATGCTCGCGGTCGGCGGCTTCGGCCTGTGCGGCATTCCCGAAGCGCTGATCGACGCGCTGAAGGACTCCGGCGTGCAGAACCTCACCGTCGTGTCGAACAACGCGGGCGTCGACGGCTTCGGCCTCGGCAAGCTGCTGGAGACGCGCCAGATCAAGAAAATGATTGCGTCCTACGTCGGCGAGAACAAGGAGTTCGAGCGCCAGTACCTCGCGGGCGAACTGGCCCTCGAATTCACGCCCCAGGGCACGCTGGCCGAGAAGCTGCGCGCCGGCGGCGCGGGCATCCCGGCCTTCTTCACCAAGACCGGCGTGGGCACGCAGGTGGCCGAGGGCAAGGAGCTGCGCGAGTTCGACGGCGAAACCTACGTGATGGAACGCTCGCTGGTGCCCGACGTGGCGCTGGTGAAGGCCCACGTGGCCGACAAGTCGGGCAACCTGCGCTTTCGCCTCACGGCGCGCAACTTCAACCCGGCCGCCGCCATGGCCGGCAAGATCTGCATCGTCGAGGTCGAGAAGATCGTCGAGGTGGGCGAACTGGCCCCCGACGACATCCACCTGCCGGGCATCTACGTGCACCGCATCGTGCTCAACGCCAAGCCCGAGAAGCGCATCGAGAAGCGCACCGTGAGCGCCTCGGTCGATGCCGTCGCCGCCAAGGTCGAGGCTCAGACCGCCATCGCCCAGGCCGCTGCCGGCAGTGAAGTGCCAGCCAAGGTCGTCAACAAGAAAGAAGGAGCCTGAGATGCCCTGGACCCAAGACCAGATGGCGGCCCGCGCCGCGCAAGAACTCGAAGACGGCTTCTACGTCAACCTCGGCATCGGCATTCCGACGCTGGTGGCCAACCACACCGGCACCAAGGAAGTGTGGCTGCAGAGCGAGAACGGCATGCTCGGCATCGGCCCGTTCCCGACCGAGGACAACGTCGACGCGGACCTCATCAACGCCGGCAAGCAGACCGTCACCACGCTGCCCGGCTCGGCCATCTTCGGCAGCCATGACAGCTTCGCGATGATCCGCGGCGGCAAGATCAACCTGTCGATCCTCGGTGCGATGCAGGTGAGCGTGAAGG
Organism: Variovorax sp. Varisp85; assembly: GCF_047304045.1. Lineage (NCBI taxonomy): Bacteria > Pseudomonadati > Pseudomonadota > Betaproteobacteria > Burkholderiales > Comamonadaceae > Variovorax > Variovorax sp. Varisp85. The sequence continues at coordinate 37,022 of NZ_JBGLYN010000028.1, read as the reverse complement.
GCGACCTCGCCAACTGGATGATCCCCGGCAAGATGGTCAAGGGCATGGGCGGCGCGATGGACCTCGTGGCCGGCGTGAAGCGCGTGATCGTGCTGATGGAGCATGTGGCCAAGAAGAAGGACGGCACCGAGGACCTGAAGATCCTCGAACAGTGCACGCTTCCGCTGACCGGTGTGGCCGTGGTCGACCGCATCATCACCGACCTGGCCGTGATGGACGTGGTGCCCGAAGGCCTGAAGGTCGTCGAGCTGGCGCCGGGCGTGAGCTTCGATACGCTGCAGGCCAAGACGGGTGCGAAGCTGATCCAGTAACAAGGCTGCGAACGCAACGACGACAAAGGGCAGGGCCGCGCAAGCGGGCCCTGCCTTTTTTCCTGGAGAGACGGAATGAATGCAAGCGAAGTTCTGGGCGACATCTGGCAGCAGGCGGGCCTGCCCGCCGAAGCCTTGGTGTTCGCGCGATTGACGGGCGCCGACCCTGTGCTGCCGTCGTCCTTCGCGGTCGGCGCAGCGGCGCAGAGCACCATCGCGGCGGCCGCGCTCGCGGCCTGCGAACTGGGGCACCGGCGCGGCACGGCGCGGCAGCAGGTCGGCGTCGACATGCAGCATGCGGCACTCGACTGCACCGGCTGGTTCAGCCTCGACGGCCGCGTGCCCGACCCGTGGGACGCCTTCTCGGGGCTGTACCGCTGCGCGGACGGCTGGGTGCGCGTGCATGCGAACTTCGCGCACCACCGAGACGGTGCATTGCGCTTGATGAAGCTGGACCCGGCCACCGCCACCCGCGCCGACGCCGAGGCTGCGATGGCCGGCTGGCGCGCGCTCGATTTCGAAGAGGCGGCCTCGGCACTGGGATTGGTGGCGACCGCGCTGCGGCGCTTCGACGAGTGGGATGCGACGCCGCAAGGGCAGGCTATCGCGGCCCAACCGCTCTTCACGCTTGAGCGCATCGGCGATGCGCCACCGCTCGCACTGCCGCCGCTGCGCGAAGACCAGCGTCCGCTGAGCGGCCTGCGTGTGCTCGACCTCACGCGCATCCTCGCGGGACCGGTCGGCGGCCGCGCGCTCGCGGCCTATGGCGCCGACGTGATGCTGGTCAATTCGCCGCAACTGCCGAACATCGAAGCCATCGCCGACACCAGCCGCGGCAAGCTCTCGGCGCACGTGGACCTGCGCACCGACGAAGGTCGCGCCGTGCTGCACGGCCTCGTCGCCGACGCACACGTCTTCGTGCAGGGCTACCGTCCCGGCGGCATCAAGGCGCTGGGCTTCGGCCCCGAGGCGCTGGCGCGCGAGCGGCCGGGCATCGTCTGCGTCTCGCTCACGGCCTACGGCACGCAGGGGCCGTGGGCTGACCGGCGCGGCTTCGATTCGCTGGTGCAGACTGCCATGGGCTTCAACCATGCCGAGGGCGAGGCTGCAGGCGACGGCAAGCCGCGCCCGCTGCCCATGCAGATCCTCGACGAGGCCACCGGCTACCTGATCGCCTTCGGCGCCGCTGCGGCGCTCTGGCGCCAGCAGCGGGAAGGCGGCAGCTGGCATGTGCAGGTGTCGCTGGCACAGACGGGGCAGTGGCTGCGCGGGCTGGGGCGCGTGCCGAATGGGCTGTCGATCGCGAGGCCCGATATCAAGCCGTACGTCGAGACCTCGGCTTCCGGCTTTGGTGAGCTCGCGGCGTTGCGCCACAGTGCGCAGCTGCCGCGAACGCCTGCGGCATGGCCGCGGCCGTCGATGCCGCCGGGCAGCGATGCGCCGGTGTGGCCGGCCGTCACGACCGGGTAGGCGCTGCGCATCACTGGGCGAGGGGCGCGCGTCTACTCCCCGGCCTGCGCTGGGGCGGGGATCGGCAGCCCCTCGAAGCCCTTGAATTCCTGGAGCGAGAAGCTCGTGCGCACCTGCCGCACGCCGGGCAGCCGATGCAGCCGGGTCTGCAGCAGCGTGGAGTAGTGGTCCAGGTCGCGTGCCACGACCACCAGCATGAAATCCTCGGGCCCGGAGATGCCGTGGAACATCACTACCTCGGGAATGGCCTGGACTGCCTCCTCGAACTCGGTGGAGCGGGCGTCGTTCTGGTGGTCGATGCCGATCATCACGAACGCCATGACCCCATACCCCAGCGCGCGACGGCTGAGCCGGGCCTGGTAGCCGGCGATCAGCCCGCTTTCTTCCATGCGTTTGATGCGGCGCCAGCAGGGCGATTGCGACAGCTGCGTCATCTGTGCGAGCTCGCCCGTGGTGAGCCGTGCGTTGTCTTGCAGCGCCTTCAACAGCTTTCGGTCGGTCAAATCGAGGTCGGTTTGCATAATTATTTCTTCAAATTGAAAAATTCGAATAAACATACCTCAAATTGATATATGTAGGGTTCAACACTACGTTATTTGTGGATTTGATGCATAGCATTGCGTGAAATTCAGAAGCAAGACCGGTCCCGGTTGCGCTTTTCCTGCCCCCTCCAGAAGCTCCAGCCCCCACGACCATGTCCATGTCACCGCCCCCCCTGTTCGCCCACGTTCCGTCCTATGCCGGCGACCCCATCCTGTCCTTGATGGAAGACTTCCAGAAAGATCCGCGGACGAACAAGGTCAGCCTCAGCATCGGCATCTACTTCGACGGCGCGGGCCGGCTGCCCGTCATGGAAGCCGTGCGCAAGGCCGAGACCGCATTGCTCGACGGCATCGGCCCGCGTCCGTACCTGCCGATCGAAGGCGTGGCGGACTACCGCCAGGCCGTGCAGCGCTTGCTCTTCGGTGCCGGGCACGAGGCCGTGGCCAGCGGCCGCATCGCCACGCTGCAGACCCTCGGCGGCTCGGGCGGGCTCAAGGTGGGCGCCGATTTCCTGCGCCGCTACTTCCCCGAGTCCCAGGTCTGGGTCAGCGACCCCACCTGGGAGAACCACCGCGCGCTGTTCGAAGGCGCGGGCCTGGCCGTCAACACCTACCCCTACTACGACCCGGCCACCGGAGGCCTGTGCTTCGACGAGATGCTGGCCAGGCTCGCGACCCTGCCGCGCCACGGCATCGTGCTGCTGCACGCGAGCTGTCACAACCCGACCGGCGTCGACCTCTCGCCGGCCCAGTGGCAGGCGCTGATTCCGGTGCTGCGCGACCGCGGCCTGATCCCGTTCGTCGACATCGCCTACCAGGGCTTCGGCGACGGGTTGGACGAAGACGCCTTCGCGCTGCGCGCGCTCGCCGACGCGGGTCTGCAATTCTTCGTGGCCAATTCCTTCTCCAAGAACTTCTCGCTGTACGGCGAACGCTGCGGCGGCCTCAGCGTGGTGTGCGCCGACAGCGCCACGGCGCAGACGGTGCTCGGACAGCTGAAAGCCACGGTGCGCGCCAACTACTCGACGCCGCCCACCCATGGGGCGCGCATCGTCGCCACGGTGCTGCGCAGCGCCGAGCTGTTCGCGCTGTGGACGCAGGAAACCGCGCAGATGCGCCAGCGCATCCGCGCCATGCGCGAGCGCCTGCACGCCGCGCTGGACGAAAGATTCCAGGGCCGGCGCAACTTCGACTACCTGCTCACGCAGCGCGGCATGTTCAGCTACACGGGCTTGAACGAAGCGCAGGTGACCCGCCTGCGCGACGAGCACGCGGTGTACCTGGTCCGCTCGGGCCGGATGTGCATCTCGGGCCTGACCGACGGCAACGTCGATCACGTGGCGGCGTCCATGGCCGCCGTGCTGGGCCGATGACACAGCCGGCGAGGAATACCATGAAAGAGATCATCGACGTCGGCCTGCCCGCGCTGAGCCAGCCGTTTTCCTGGGCCGTGAAATCGGCCGGCCTGCTGTTCACCGCGCACGGCCCCGTGCGCTCCGACGGCAGCATCGACACCGGCGCCGTCGACGATCAGGCTCGCCTGACCTTCGCCAACCTGCGCCGCGCGCTCCATGCTGCCGGCGGCACGCTGCACGACGTGACCCAGGTGCTGATCTACATGACCGACGTGCAGGACATGAAGGCCATCGACGCGGTCTATCGCGAGTTCTTCGAGGAGCCTTACCCCAACCGGTCGAGCATGGGCGTCAACGGCCTCGTGGTGCCCGGCATGAAGCTCGAGATCGTGGCCTACGCCGTGATCCCCGAGCCTCCTGCATCCGCATGACCTTCCAAAATACGAGGAGATGACGATGTCCAGCAGCTTTCAGGAAATATCGAACAGGGAAAAGGGCCTGCAGAAGGAGCTTTCCGCAGGCCAGATGGCGATGATCGCGATCGGCGGAGCCATCGGCACCGGCCTGTTCCTCGGCAGCGGCTTCGCCATCGGCCTGGCCGGCCCCAGCGTGCTCGTGAGCTACGCGATCGGCGGCCTCATCGCGCTGCTGCTGATGGGCTGCCTCGCCGAGATGACCGTGGCGCATCCCACCTCGGGCTCGTTCGGCGCCTACGCCGAGCACTACATCGGCCCGTGGGCCGGCTTCATCGTGCGCTACGTCTACTGGTCCTGCGTGGTGCTGGCAGTGGGCACCGAGGTCACGGCCATCGGCGTGTACATGGCGTACTGGTTTCCCGGCTCGCCGCAGTGGCTCTGGGTGGTGCTGTTCTCGGCACTGCTGATCATGGTCAACGCCATGAGCGTGAAGGCCTTCGGCTTCGTCGAGTACTGGTTCTCGATGGTCAAGATCGTGGCCATCGTGCTGTTCATCCTGATCGGCGCCTACGTGGTGTTCGGCTCGCGCCCCGCCGGCATCGGCCTGGACAACTACGCCGTGCAGGGAGGCTTCTTTCCCAAGGGCGTGTGGGGCACCTGGGTGGCGGTCGTGGTCGCCATCTTCAGCTACATGAGCGTCGAGACCATCGCCGTCGCCGCCGGCGAAGCCAAGGACCCGGAGCGCGCGGTGACCGGTGCCTTCCGCGCCACCATGCTGCGCCTGGCGGTGTTCTACCTCGCATCGATCGCGTTGATGCTGGCCATCGTGCCGTGGAACGCCACCAACGCCGACAAGAGCCCGTTCGTGAAGGTGATGGAAATCATCGGCATTCCCGGCGCCGCCGCGGTGATCAACTTCGTGGTGCTGATTGCCGCACTGTCGGCCATGAACAGCCTGCTCTACATCGCCACGCGCATGATGTTCAGCCTGTCGCGCGCCGGTCATGCGCCCAAGCGCTTCGGCCGCATCCGCGGCAACGGCGTGCCGGTCGACGCGCTGGCGATCTCCTGTGCCGGCATTGCCATCGCCACCGCGCTGAGCGTCGTCGCGCCCGAGCAGTCGTTCGCGCTGATGATGGCCATCGCCATGTTCGGCGGCCTGTTCACCTGGTTCATGATCTTCGCGACCCACTGGTTCTTTCGCCGCCGCTGGGTGAAGGAAGGGCGCCCCGGCCCAGGCTTCCGCATGTGGGGCTTTCCGTGGCTCACGCTGCTGGGCGCGGGGCTGGTGCTGGCGATCCTGGTCACCACATACTTCACGCCGATGTTCAGGTTGACGCTGCTGGTGGGCCTTCCGTTCCTGGCCGTCCTGGTGGTGGTGTACCTGGCCTGGTACCGCCCGCTTTCCGGCGGTGCGGCGCTGCCGGCCCGGGCACGCCGCTAGGCGTCCAGCGCGGCGCGCACCTTCTCGCCCAGTCCGCGCAGCCGTTCGACCGGCTCGTTGGAAAACACGAAGCGCAGGTACTGCGCGCCATGCGTCTCGCCCCAGCCCTTCATCGCGGTGGCGCACACGCGATGCTTCAGCAGGCGCTCCGACAGCGTCTGCCCGTCGATGCCGAAGTCGCTCGCACGCAGCAGCAATGACCAGCCGCCCGCGGGCACGCCGACCGGCAGTCCCTTGAGTTCATCGAGCACCGTGTCGCGCCGCCGCTCCAGTTCGCCCACATACGGCGCGAGCGTGTGCGCCGATTGCGCCAGCGCCGTGGCCACCGCGTCCTGCGCAATCCCCACGGGCACCACCACGTTCGCGAGCGACACGGCCACGAGGTCCGGCATGTAGCTCTCGGGTGCCACGGTCCAGCCCACGCGCCAGCCGATCATGCGCAGCTCCTTGGCCGATGAACCCACCGTGATCGTGCGTTCGGCCATGCCGGGCAGGCCCGCGGGGTGGATGACCTCGCGGCCGTCGTACAGCAGGCGTTCCATGGCGGTGTCGAGGATCAGCGTCAGGTCGTGCCGCACGCACAGCGCGGCGATGGTGCGCCAGTCGTCCGCGTCGAAGTACCCGCCCGTCGGCATCGACGGCGACATCAGCAGCATCACGCGCACGCGGGGGCCGATGGCCGTTTGCAGCGCGGCGCGGTCCAGCTTCCATTCGCCGCCGGGGTTGAATGCAAAGGGCACGTACTTCGGCGTGCCGCCGGCGAGCCGGATGCGGTTGAGCAGGCCGGCGTAGGTCGGATCGGTGACCAGCACTTCGTCGCCCACCTCGACGGTTGCGAGCAGCGCGTTGAGGATGCCCGAGAGCCCGCCGGCCGAGATCACGCAGTTGCGTGCGTCGTAGGCAACGCCCGAGAGCGCGGACACATGCCGCGCCGCGATCTCGCGCAACCGGGACTGGCCGACGAACGGGAGGTAGCTGTTGTCGGCGTCTTCCGAGGCGGCACGCACGGTGCGCGCGATGGCATCGGGGGCGGGCGGGATGTCGACGTCGAGGTTTTCCAGCCGCAGGAACCGCGGGCCGTCCGCGTCGTCGGCGATCGCGCCCATGCGGTCGACGCCGATGCCTGCGATGTGTTCCAGGCGGGCGGGGCGGTGGCGTGGCATGGGGCGAATCTCCGTGTCGGGGTTGGCTTGCTACGGGGCCGGCCTGCGCGAACGGGCCGGCCGCTGCTGCGACGCGCCATTCTCATCGCCGGGCGGGGCCGGGAGCAACAGCGCCTGCCGGGCCTGCGCCGTCTCGCGCAGGAAGCTCCACACCGCCTGCATGCGCGCCAGGTGCTTGGTTTCCTCCGGCATCGACATCCAGAAGGTGCGCGTGAAGTTCGCCTGCCCCGGCAGCACGGGCCGCAGCGCGCTGTCGTTCTCGGCGATGAAGGCCGGCAGCACCGCGATGCCCGCGCCCGCCGCCACCGCACTGTGCTGCGCGAGCACGCTGGTGCTGCGCAGCGCGAAGCTGTCAGGGCGGTGCAGTTCGTCCAGGTACTGCAGCTCCTTGCTGAACAGCAGGTCGTCTACGTAGCTGATGAAGGTGTGGCCGCGCAGGTCTTCACGCGTCCTGATGGGCTTGTGCGCTGCCAGGTACTTCTTCGACGCATAGAGCCGCAGCGTGTAGTCGGTGAGCTTGGTGACGACCACCGGTCCGCGCGCCGGCCGTTCGAGCGAGATCACGATGTCGGCTTCGCGCCGCGACAGGTGCACGAGCCGCGGCATCGCGAGCAGGTCGATGGTGAGCTTCGGATGCTGCAGCGCGAACAGCGCGAGCTGCGGTGCGAGCACCACGGTGCCGAAGCCCTCGGTGGCGCCGATGCGCACCAGCCCCGACAGGCCCTCCTGCGAGGCCGGCGCGGTGCTCTCCACGGCCTGGAAGGCGCTCTCCATCGCCTCGACCTGCGGCTGCAGCCGCCGGCCGGCCTCGGTAAGGCGGTGGCCGCCCGCTTCGCGCGAGAACAGCGGGGCGCCGACCTCCTTCTCCAGCGCCTGGATGCGGCGCGCCACCGTGGTGTGGTCGACCTCGAGGCGGCGCGCGGCGCTCATCAGCGTGCCGGAGCGGGCGAGTTCGAGGAAGTAGCGCAGGTTGTCCCAGTCCATGTGTGTTCGGGTTCTCGATGGAGGTTTGCATCCTCTGCGTCTTGTTCCGCATTCTGCATTTATGCAAAACCAAGGTGCAGATTTGTCTATTGTCATGGCAAATATGCAAAGCTAGGATGCACGCTGTACCGGCCCCCGACCGGCATCGCTTCCCGAGATTCACAGGAGACAAACCCCATGGACGCCACCACCACCCCCTCGACGCAAGTCGCCACCGTCAAGCTGCTGATCGGCGGCAAGCTCGTCGAGTCGAAGACCACCGAATGGCGCGATGTCGTCAACCCGGCCACGCAGCAGGTGCTGGCCCGTGTGCCCTTCGCCACGCAAGCCGAGCTCGACGCTGCCGTGGCCTCCGCCAAGGAGGCCTTCAAGACCTGGCGCAAAACCCCCATCGGCGCGCGCGCCCGCATCTTCCTGAAGCTGCAGCAGCTCATCCGCGAGAACATGAGCGAGCTGGCTGCCATCCTCACGGCCGAGCAGGGCAAGACGCTGCCCGACGCCGAAGGCGACGTGTTCCGCGGCCTCGAAGTAGTGGAGCACGCATCGAACATCGGCAACCTGCAGCTGGGCGAGCTGGCCAACAACGTGGCCAACGGCGTCGACACCTACACGCTGCTGCAGCCGCTGGGCGTGTGCGCCGGCATCACGCCGTTCAACTTCCCGGCCATGATCCCGCTGTGGATGTTCCCGATGGCCATCGTCACCGGCAACACCTTCGTGCTGAAGCCTTCCGAGCAGGACCCGATGGTCACCATGCGCCTGTGCGAACTGGCACTCGAAGCCGGCATTCCGCCCGGCGTGCTCAACGTGGTGCATGGCGGCGAAGCGGTGGTCAACGGCATCTGCGACCACAAGGACATCAAGGCGATCAGCTTCGTCGGCTCGACCAAGGTCGGCACGCACGTCTACAACCGCGCCACGCTGGCCGGCAAGCGCGCCCAATGCATGATGGGTGCGAAGAACCACGCCATCGTGATGCCCGACGCGAACAAGGAGCAGACGCTCAACGCACTGGCCGGCGCCAGCTTCGGTGCAGCCGGCCAGCGCTGCATGGCCGTGTCGGTCGCGGTGCTGGTGGGCGAGGCACGCAACTGGGTGCCCGAACTCATCGAGAAGGCCAGGACGCTGAAGATCGGTGCGGGCACCGAGAAGGGCGTGGACGTGGGGCCGCTGGTGTCCTGCGCTGCCTACGACCGCGTGAACGGTCTCATCGAACGCGGCGAGGCCGATGGTGCCAAGCTCGTGCTCGACGGCCGCAAGCCCACGGTGCCCGGCTACGAGAAGGGCAACTTCGTCGGCCCGACGATCTTCACCGGCGTGAAGCCCGGCATGTCGATCTATGACCAGGAAGTGTTCGGCCCGGTGCTGTGCATCGCCGACGCCGAGACCATCGACGAAGCCATCGAGCTGATCAACAGCAACCCGAACGGCAACGGCACGGCGATCTTCACGCAGTCGGGCGCGGCCGCCCGCCGGTTCCAGGAAGACATCGACGTGGGCCAGGTCGGCATCAATGTGCCGATTCCGGTGCCGGTCCCGATGTTCTCGTTCACCGGCTCGCGCGCCTCGAAGCTCGGCGACCTGGGGCCGTACGGCAAGCAGGTCATCATGTTCTACACGCAGACCAAGACGGTGACGGCGCGCTGGTTCGACGACAGCACCGTCTCGCACGGCGTCAACACCACGATCAGCCTCAAGTAAGAAGTCCGCCGGATGGACTTCGAACTTTCCGAAGAGCAGCGCGCTTTCGCGCAAAGCGCGCGCGACTTTGCGCAGGCCGAGTTCGCGCCCCATGCGGCGCAGTGGGACGCGGAGGCCGTCTTCCCGAAGGAGGCCATCGCCAAGGCCGGCGAACTGGGCTTCTGCGGACTCTATGCGCCCGAGCGCATCGGCGGCCTCGGACTGCCGCGGCTCGATGCGGCGCTGGTGTTCGAAGAGATGGCCGCGGTCGACCCCTCGACCACGGCCTTCATCACGATCCACAACATGGCGACGTGGATGCTCGGCACCTGGGCCACCGATGCCGTGGCGCAGCAGTGGGGCGAAGAACTCACGAGCGGGCGCAAGCTCGCGTCGTACTGCCTGACGGAGCCGGGCGCGGGCTCCGATGCGGGTTCGCTGAAGACGCGCGCCGAGCTGCGGGGCGCCGAGTACGTCATCAACGGCGGCAAGGCCTTCATCTCGGGCGCGGGCTCGACCGACGTGCTGGTGCTGATGGCGCGCACGGGCGGCGCGGGCGCCAGCGGTATCTCGGCCTTCGCGGTGCCGGCCGACGCGCCCGGCGTCAGCTACGGCAAGAAGGAGCACAAGATGGGCTGGAACAGCCAGCCCACGCGAAGCATCAACTTCGACAACGTGCGCGTTCCCGCGCAGAACCTGCTGGGCAAGGAGGGCGAGGGCTTTCGCATTGCCATGAAGGGGCTCGACGGCGGGCGCATCAACATCGCGACCTGCTCGGTGGGCGCGGCGCAGGGGGCGCTCGACGCGGCCCGCCGCTACCTGCACGAGCGCCAGCAGTTCGGCAAGCCGCTCGCGAGCTTCCAGGCGCTGCAGTTCAAGCTGGCCGATATGGCGACCGAACTGGTGGCGGCGCGGCAGATGGTGCGGCTGGCGGCATCGAAGCTCGACGCCGGGCATGCCGACGCCAGCACCTATTGCGCGATGGCCAAGCGCTTTGCGACCGATGCGGGCTTCAACGTCTGCAACGACGCGCTGCAGCTGCATGGCGGCTATGGCTACCTGAGCGAATTTCCGCTGGAGCGGCTGGTGCGCGATGCGCGCGTGCACCAGATCCTCGAAGGCACCAACGAGATCATGCGTGTGATCGTTGCGCGAAAATTGCTGGAGGGCGACAGCGATATCCGCTGAAGTTTTCGCATCCAGAACCTCTCAAGACAATGACCGACTCCGTAGTTCTCTTCGACGAAATCAAGACCGCCGGCGGCCAGCGCTTCGGCGTTGCCACCCTCAACGCGCCGGCTTCGCTCAACGCGCTCTCCGTGGACATGGTTCGCCTGCTCACGCCCAAGCTGCGCGAATGGGCGAAGGACGCAGGCATCGTCGGCGTCCTGCTGCAGGCCGCGGGCGAGAAAGCCTTCTGCGCCGGCGGCGATTTGCGCCAACTCTACCAGACGCTGCTCGACTGCGGCCCCGAGCGCAACACCTACGCCGAAGACTTCTTCCGCGAAGAGTACGAACTGGACCACCTGATCCACACCTTCCCCAAGCCCTTCCTGTGCTGGGGTCACGGCATCGTGATGGGCGGCGGCGTGGGCTTGCTGGCTGGCGCCTCGCACCGCGTGATGACGCTGCAAAGCCGCATCGCCATGCCCGAGATCAACATCGGCCTGTACCCCGACGTGGGCGGCAGCTGGTTCCTGCGCCGCACGCCGGGCCGCACGGGCCTGTTCCTCGCACTCACTGCCGCGAACATCAACGCGGCAGACACCATCTTCTGCGGGCTGGCCGACGTGCTGGTGCCGCAGGAGCGCAAGGGCGAGGTGCTGGAAGCCGTCGCTTCGACGAAATGGGCCGGCGAGAACAAGGCCGACCGCGCCACGCTGTCGCGCATCCTCGCCAAGGCGGGCGAGGGCACCGAGATGCCGCCATCGAAGGTGCGCGAGCAATACGACACCATCAATGCGCTGATGGCGGGCGACGACCTGCTCGACATCGCAAGGCGTTTGCGCGATCTGCAGAGCGATGACACATGGCTGCAGACCGCAGCCAAGACCTTCGCCAAAGGCGCACCCAGCTCGGCCGCGCTGAGCTTCGAGCTGTGGCAGCGAGTTCTGCGCATGTCGCTGGCCGAGGTGTTCCGTCTCGAATACTGGGCCTCGCTCGGCTTCTGCGCGCACAAGGACTTCGCCGAAGGCATCCGCGCGGTGCTGGTCGACAAGGACCGCAATCCGCGCTGGAGCCCCGCGACGCTCGAAGAGATCACGCCAGCATTCATCGAAGATCATCTGCGCCCGCGCGGCGAGATGCCGGTCGAGCTGGCGTCGCTGGTCTGATCCACACGCATAGATTCCTGCACAGAACAACGGAGACAAGACATATGAAGATCGCATTCATCGGCCTCGGCAACATGGGCGGCCCGATGGCCATGAACCTGCTCAAGGCAGGCCATACGCTCAGCGCCTTCGACCTCTCGGCCGAGGCCTGCAAGAAATTCGGCGCCGAAGGCCTGCCCATTGCCAAATCGGCGGCCGAGACGGTGGCCGATGCCGAGGTGGTCATCAGCATGCTGCCGGCCAGCGCGCACGTCGAGGGGCTGTTCCTCGGCAGTGGCGGCAAACCCGGCCTGCTCGACAGCATCCGCGCCGGCACATTGGTGATCGACAGCAGCACCATCGCCGCAGCCACCTCGCGCAAGGTGGCCGAAGCCGCTGCCGCCAAGGGCGTTGCGATGATCGACGCGCCCGTATCGGGCGGCACCGGCGGTGCGATGGCCGGCACGCTGACCTTCATGGTCGGCGGCGAGACGGGTGACCTGGAGCGCGCGCGCCCGGTGCTCGAAAAAATGGGCGCCAACATCTTCCACGCCGGCGCGGCCGGCGCGGGGCAGACCGCGAAGATCTGCAACAACATGCTGCTGGGCATCCTGATGATCGGCACCTCGGAGGCGCTGGCGCTGGGTGTGGCCAACGGGCTCGACCCCAAGGTGCTGTCGGAGATCATGCGCCGCAGCTCGGGCGGCAACTGGGCGCTGGAAAAGTACAACCCGATGCCGGGCGTGATGGAAACGTCGCCCGCCTCGAAGAACTACGCGGGGGGGTTCGGCACCGACCTGATGCTCAAGGATCTGGGCCTGGCGCAAGAGAACGCGACCGCCGTGCGCGCGGCCACGCCCCTGGGTGGGCTGGCGCGCAGCCTGTATGCCGCACACAGCCTCGCCGGCCACGGCGCGCTCGATTTCTCGAGCGTGCTGAAGCTGGTGCAGAAGGCTTCCTGAAGCGGGCTCTGTGATCAGCCGTAGTGGGAGTGCAGGGCCCACAACAGGCCGATCACCACCACGAAGAGCACCGCAAAAAGCGCCCAGGCACGCATGACTGCCTGGTTCTCCGTGATTTCGGCGGGAGCTGCCTCGGGAGGCTGGCTAGGAGCGGCGGGCGGCGGTTGGGTCATTCCCGACTGTACCCCGCGTCGAGGCGGCCGGGGCGAGCTTTGCAGAAGCGTCCATCCGCGACATCGCCCACATGATGCCGGCCGCCACGAGGTTGGCGCCCACGCTGGACAGGATCGGCAGCATGTAGCTGCGGCTGATGTCGAAGGCAAAGCCCGCGGCGGCGGGGCCGACCAGCGTGCCGAAGGCCACGCTGGTGTAGAGCACCCCGATGATCGCGCCGATGTTGCGGCCGCCGAAGTAGTCCATGACCAGCGCCGGCAGCAGCGCGACGAAACCGCCGTAGAACGCGCCGTAGAAGAACGCGAACACGGCCAGCCCCGGGAAGCCGCTGGACGCCGCCCACACGAGCAGCGACAGGGCCATGCCCGTCGACATCAGCAGCATGGTCTGCGCACGCCCCATGCGGTCGGCCAGCCCACCGAGAAAGAATCGCCCGGCCGTGCTGCCGACGCCGATGGCGCCCAGCAGCAGCACCGCGGAGGCGTTGGGCACGCCGTGGTCCAGGGCGTAGGGCACGAGGTGCACGAAGGGCACGAACAGGCCGAACGAGCTGATGAGGCAGGCCGCATACAGGCCGGCGAAGCGCCTTGAGCGCACTGCATCGCGCACCGTGAAGCCTTCGGGCCCGGCCGAAGCGGCCAGCGGCTGCGGCGGATCGCCGTCGGGGCCGAGCCCCCGGTCGCGCGGGTCGTTTTCTATCAGCAGTGCCATGCCCACGCCCACCACCACCGCCAGCCCGCCGAGTGCCAGGTAGGCGTGCCGCCAGCCCAGGGTTTGGATGAACAGCGACGCCAGCGGCGGCATCACCAGCGTGCCCACGCCGATGCCGCTCACCGCCAGCCCCGACGCGAAGCCGCGCCGCCTGACGAACCAGCGCTGCACCGCGCCCAGCACCGGCACATACGACGCGCCAACCCCGAGGCCGACGCCAAGCCCGTAGGCCAGGTAGATCTGCGTGAGGCTCTGCGCCTGCCCCGCAACGGCCAGCCCCAGCCCGACCAGCACCATGCCGGCGACGGCCAGCCGCCGCGAACCCCAGCGGTCGGCCAGCGGCCCGCTCAGCACGCCCAGGCCGAAGTAGAGAAAGCCCGCCAGCGAGAACACCAGCGACACCGAGCCGCGCGAGGCGCCGAAGTCTTTCTGCAGCGATTCGAGAAAGGCGCTGAAGGTGTAGGCGCTGCCGAAGCCGACCAAGGTCACGGCGAAGGCGCCCGCGACCACCAGCCAGCCTCGGAAGAGGCCCCCGTTGCTCAACGGATGGCCTCCATTGGATGGATCAGAATATTTGAATTCATAGTTGCGAGTGGCGAATCAGATCGGTTTTCTTCTTTCCCTGCGTGTGCCAATATTCCTGCTTCGAGGATCGCTTCGCAAACCAGAATTTCTGACCGGTTCGGATCAGATTGGCTAAACCATGGAGCATCAACTCCCACCGCTCAACGCTCTGCGCGCCTTCGAGGCCGCAGCACGCCATCTCTCGGTGAAGAATGCCGCGGACGAACTGTGCGTGACCCCGGGTGCCGTGAGCCAGCTCGTCAAGACGCTGGAGCTGCACCTCGGCGTGGAGCTGTTTCGCCGCGTCAACCGCGGCATCTTCCTGACCGATGCGGGCCAGGCCTACCTGCCGCCGGTGCGCAATGCCTTCAGGCAGATCAGCGACGCCACGCAAAAGGTGGCCGTGCCTGCGGACACCGGCCTGCTCACCGTGAGCGCCACGCCGTTCTTCGCTGCCGCCTGGCTCGTGCCGCACCTCAAGTCATTCCAGAAAGCGCATCCCGGCATCGACCTGCAGGTGCGGGCCAGCAACACGCTCGCCGATTTCTCGCGCGACGGCATCGATGTGGCCATCCGCCACGGCATGGGCCGGTACCCCGGGCTTGCCAGCCAGCGCGTGCTCACGGTCGAGATGGTTGCCGTCGCCGCGCCCGCGCTGGTCGCCGAGCACGGCAAGCCGAAGAAGCCGGCCGACCTGCTGCAATGGCCGCGCGTGAACGACGCGGAACGCAAGGGCTGGCACATGTGGTTCGAGGCACAGGGCGTTGCTGACACCGGCCCGGCCCGCGGGCCGTCGTTCGACGATGCGGGGCTGCTGGTGGGCGCGGTGCAGGCGGGGCAGGGCGTCGGCCTGCTGCCCGCGGCCCTGGTGGCGAACGACGTCGCAGAAGGCCGGCTGGTGCGGCTCTTCAGGGCCGCATGGCTGGAAGACTTCGCCTATTACCTCGTGTACCCGCAGGCCAGCCACGATCGGCCGAAGGTGGCGGCCTTCCGCGCCTGGATCGGCGAGGCGATGCGCCGCGGTCAGACGGCGGCGAGAAAGTCGCCGGCGTCCCCGCCTTCGCATTTCCAGTCGGCAAAGACACCGACGAGGCTGCAATTGGTGCAGCGGCAGCCGAGGTAGTACCAGCGCACGTCGGTGCTGTCGGCATGGAGTGCTACGCCCGAGAGCAGCTCGAAGGCTTCGGCGCCGCAGACGCATTCGTGGTTCTCGAACTCGGCTTCGTCTGCGTATTCGGCGCTGTCGCCCATCAGGTGAACGTTGCCGCAGGCCGTGCAGGTGCGCCGCGCCGCGCCCGTGTCTTCGTCGGTCTCGAGCTTGAAGACGCGTCGACCGCAGCTGCATGCCGATGCCGCGAACCGCGTGGCCGGGTAGGCGTTGGCCTGGCTGTAGCGCTGCATTTCGGCCTGGGTGTCTTCCGAACCATCGCCGTACCAGTAGCGGCCTTCTTTCTTCAGAGCCATCGGGTCTTCCTGTCCTCGAGTGTGGATGCGAAGTCGCGATTCTGCAGTGCCATTGCTACAGCAGCTCGATCCCCGGCAGGCTCTTGAAGCAACTCTCGCGCGTGATGCGCACGAAGTCCGCCAGCCATGGCTGCCCCGACGTGCCCCGCGTGCACGCCATGTAGAGCCGCCCCGTCAGCCCTTTGCTGCCCACGCGGCGAGCCGTGACGTAGCCGCGGTCGAGGTAGTTCTGCACCGCCCACAGCGGCAGCGTCGCCACGCCGCGCCCGCTCGCCACCAGTTGCAGCATCGCCACCGTGAGCTCGGTGGTGCGGCGGTGCGCGGGCTCCACGCCCGCCGGCGCCAGCACCTGCCGCACGATGTCGAGCATGTCGTCGGGCACGGGGTAGGTGATGAGCGTCTGGTTGGCGAAGTGGCGCGCCGTCAGATACGCCTTGGCTGTCAGTGGATGGTCGTTGGCCAGCAGCGCCATGATCTCGAAGCGAAACAGCGCGTGGTAGTCGACGGTTTCGTCGGGGTCTTCCTCGGACACGATCGCCACCTCGGCGCGGTTCTGCAGTACCAGCGCGATCGGGTCGGGGTGAAAGCCGGAGACGATGTCAAGCTCGATCTCGGGCCAGCGCTGGCGGAACGCGTCCATCGCCGGCATCAGCCAGTCGAAGCAGGTGTGGCACTCGACCACGATGCGCAGCTGCCCGCTGCGCCCCAGCGCGAGCCGGGCCACGTCACGCTCGGCTTCCTCGATGAGCGGCAGGGCGGTGTCGGCCAGCTGCAGCAACCGCAGGCCGGTGGTGCTGAACTGGGGCGGCACCGACTTGCGTTCGAACAGCTGCGCGCCGTAGCGGTCCTCGAGCAGCTTGATCTGGTGCGACAGCGCCGATTGCGTGAGGTTGAGCAGCTGCGCTGCGCGCACCAGGCTGCCGGTGTCGCGCAGCGCGATGAGCGTGCGCAGGTGGCGTATTTCGAGGGTCGACTGCGACATGAAAATTATTCAATCGAATGGGCAAAAGGTTTCGTTTGAATCATATGCCCCAAACGCCGACCATTGCAGGCTCCCAAGATCAGCGATTACTACTTGCAAATGACCACCCGTATCCACACCCTCGGCTTTCCGCGCATGGGCGCCCACCGGGAACTCAAGTTCGCCCTCGAAAAGCACTGGCGCGGCGAGATCGATCGCGCCTCGCTCGAAGCGGTCGGCGAAGAACTGCGCGCGCGCCACTGGCAGGCCCAGCGCGATGCGGGACTCGACTTCGTGACGGTCGGCGACTTTGCATACTACGACCACGTGGCCAACCATATCCAGCTGCTCGGCTGCGAGCCGTCGCGCTTCGGCTTTCATGGCGGCGAACCCGAACTTTCGCGTTACTTCACGATGGCGCGCGGCGTGGAAAGCGAAGCCGGCCACGTACACGACGACAGCTGCAACCACGCCGAAGGCACTTTCGCGCTGGAAATGACCAAGTGGTTCGACACCAACTACCACTACCTCGTGCCCGAGTTCGATGCGGCCACGCAGTTCAAGCTCGTGTCGACGCGCCTGTTCGACGAAGTGGCGCAGGCGCAGCAGGCCGGGCACGCGGTCAAGGCCGTGCTGCTCGGGCCACTGAGCTTCCTGTACCTCGGCAAGGAAAAGGAAGCCGGCTTCGACCGCTTCTCGCTGCTCGACTCGCTGCTGCCCGTCTATGAACAGGTGCTTCGGCGGTTGAAGCAGCAGGGCGTGGAATGGGTGCAGATCGACGAGCCCATCCTCGGCCTCGACCTGCCCGACGCGTGGCGCAACGCCTTCGAGCGCGCCTACTGGCAACTGGCCCGCAGCGCGCCGAAGCTGCTGCTGGCCACGTACTTCTCGCCGCTGTCGGACAACCTGCGCCTGGCCTGCCAGCTGCCGGTGGCGGGCCTGCACGTGGACGCCGTGCGTTCGCCGCAGGAACTGACGGGCGTGGCCGACTGGCTGCCGGCGCACAAGGTGCTGTCTGTCGGCGTGGTCGATGGCCGCAACATCTGGCGTACCGACGTCGATGCCGCGCTGGCCAAGCTCAGGCCAGTGGCGGAGAAGCACAAGGGCGAGCTGTGGATCGCGCCTTCGTGTTCGCTGCTGCATGTGCCTTTCAACCTCGAGGCCGAGACGAAGCTCGACACCGAGCTCAAGTCGTGGCTCGCCTTCGCCATCGAGAAGCTCGACGAGCTGCGCGTGCTGCGCGCGGCCATCGACGGCGATGAAGCCTCGGTCGCAACCGAACTGGTGGCCGCCCGCGCGGCAGTGTCGGCACGCCGAGCCAGTCCGCGGGTGCACCGCGCCGACGTGGCCCTGCGCCTGGCGCGCAGCGTGGCCGGCGACGACAGCCGCGTGTCGGTCTTTGCGCTGCGCCAACCGGTGCAGCGCACGCGCTTCGCCTTGCCGGCGCTGCCGACCACCACCATCGGCTCGTTCCCGCAGACGCCGGACATCCGCGCCGCGCGCGCCGCCTTCAAGCGCGGCGAGCTCGACGCCGCCGGCTACCGCGAGAAGATGCGCGCCGAGATCGCACTCGCCGTGCGCAAGCAGGAGGAACTGGGCATCGACGTGCTGGTGCATGGCGAAGCCGAGCGCAACGACATGGTCGAGTACTTCGGCGAGCAGCTCGACGGCTTCGCCTTCAGCGCCAACGGCTGGGTGCAGTCGTACGGCTCGCGCTGCGTGAAGCCGCCGGTGATCTTCGGCGACGTGGCGCGCCCGGCGGCGATGACAGTGGAGTGGAGCGCCTATGCGCAGAGCCTGACGAAGCTGCCGATGAAGGGCATGCTGACCGGCCCCGTCACCATCCTGCAGTGGTCTTTCGTGCGCGACGACCAGCCGCGCGCCACCACCTGCGAGCAGATTGCCTGGGCGATCCGCGACGAGGTGGTCGACCTCGAAGGCGCGGGCATCGGCATCATCCAGATCGACGAACCCGCGATTCGCGAAGGACTGCCGCTGCGCCGCGCCGGCTGGCCTGCGTACCTGAAGTCGGCCACGCGCGCCTTCCGCATCAGCGCTTCAGGCGTGCGCGACGAGACGCAGATCCACACGCACATGTGCTATTCGGAGTTCAACGACATCCTGCCGGAGATCGCGGCAATGGACGCCGACGTGATCACCATCGAGACCAGCCGGTCCGACATGGAACTCCTGCGAGGTTTCGGCGGCGAGAACGATGCGGGTGGCTTCCGCTACCCGAACGAGATCGGCCCGGGCGTGTATGACATCCACTCGCCGCGCGTGCCCTCGGTCGACGAGATCGTGCGCCTGATGCGCAAGGCCGCGGGCGTGGTGCCGCACGAGAACCTCTGGATCAACCCCGACTGCGGCCTCAAGACCCGCGGCTGGCCCGAGACCGAGGCGGCGCTGTCGAACATGGTGGCCGCAGCGAAGCTGCTGCGAAAGGAACTGGTTCCCGCTTGAGGTGAGGAGGGGCAATGCGGGCGCGCCAATAATGGTGGCATGCTTTGCCCAGACCGTCTCTTCCCGTTCCGTTTCTCCCTGTTGCTCCTGTTGCTCCTGGCCCCCGTGATGGGCTGGGCGCAGAACCGCGCGGAAGCGCTGCTGCAGTTCGAAGGCGTGCAGGCGCGCTATGAAGCGTCCTATGCGCCCGGTGCCGTCGCGCGTGGTGCGAGGGAACTGCTGGAGCCCGATGACCAGGCCATTGCCGACAAGGCACTCAAGGCGCTGGACACTGCCGCCGGCCGTGCGTTCAACACCAGGGCCTCCGTGGCCGCGATCCAGCAGGAAGTAGCGTTGGCCGGCAACGGCGGTGCCGCTCCCGGCCCGCAGGTGCTGGCCGCCGTGGCGCATCTCGTGAAACTGCGCACCGACTACGCCGCCATGACCGAGGCCGGCAAGGCCGAGTTCTTCAGCCGCGAGCGCGCCAAGCCCGCCGATCCGGTGCGCACCGAACTGCTCGAACGCATGGCCGTGGCGGAGGTGCGCGAGATCGACTTCTCGAGCCAGTTGCTGATGAGCGCGGTGGTCAAGCAGCTCGCGCGCGGCAACGGCGGCCAGCTCAGCTCGCTGCCGGACCGCACACTGGACATGGCACTCGACACGCTGTGGTCGCGCGGCGTAACGTCGACGCGCCCACGCAACCTGATGATCGTGGCGCGCGAATTCGAGAAGCAGGTGACGCAGGCACAGCTCGCCGCGCTGCCCGATGCGGACGTGGCCGCATTGCTGGCCTGGCGCAACGACCCCCAGGCGGCAGTCGAGCGCGAGGCCCTGGTGGGCACCTACCGCGCAGAGGTCAAGGGGAGCGGCGCGGTCGCGCTCCGGACGCTGGTGCGCGCCTGGCCGCGCTCCTGATCGCGCCTGCCGCCGGTGCTGCCGCATAGGGCATGAACCGGCTCTGGTTCTCGTCCACGGCCAGCGGCCGGCCCACGAACGGAAACGCGCGCTGCGGGCAGGTCTCGCGTTCGCACACCTTGCAGCCCGCGCCGATGGGCGTGGGCACGTCGGGGTCGCGCAGGTCCATACCCTTCGAATAGACCAGCTGCGTGGCATGGCTGATGTCGCAGCCCAGCCCGATCGAGAAGGTCTTGTTGGGCGAACCGTAGCCGCGGTAGCCGTGCGACACCGTGCGCGCGATCCAGAGGTAGGCGCGCCCGTCGGGCATGCGCGCGAGCTGCGTGAGTACGCGCCCGGGCTGCGCGAAGGCCTCGTACACGTTCCACAGCGGGCAGGTGCCGCCCGTCTTCGAGAAGTGGAAATGCGTGGCCGACTGCCGCTTCGAGATGTTGCCCGCGCGGTCGACGCGGATGAGGAAGAAGGGCACGCCACGCGCATCGGGCCGCTGCAGCGAGCTCAGGCGGTGGCAGATGGTCTCGAAGCCCACGCCGAAGCGGCGCGCCAGCTGGTCGATGTCGTAGCGCAGCAGCTCGGCGGTTTCGAGGAACTCGCTGTAGGGCAGCAGAAGCGCCGCGGCGAAGTAGTTGGCCAGGCCGATGCGCGTGAGCGAACGGGCCGTGTCGCTGGACAGCGGCGCGGTCGCCACCAGCGCTTCGAGCATGTCGCCGAGCTCCAGGAAGGCGAGCTGCGTGGCGAGCTGGAATGCATGCTGCCCGGGCTCCAGGTGAGGCGAGAGCCGGAGCACGCGCGAGGCCGGGTCGTAGCGCCGCAGCGCACCGGCTTCACCATCTTCGGCGGGCACCACCTGCACGCCGTGCGCTTCGAGCAGCCGGCGCGCGAGGCGGTCGCCGGGGTTGCCTTCGCGCAGGCGCCATTGCGCGGCGAAGGCCTCGGCCGCGTCGTCGAGCGGTGCGATGTGGTTCTGGTGCGCGAAGAAGAAGTCGCGCACTTCCTCGAAGGGCATGGGCCGCGCCTGAGGCAAGCGTGCGAGATCGCCACGGCCGTCACCCAGTTCGCCCGCCAACGCTTCGAGCCGTTCCATCGCATCGCGGTGCCGCTGATGCAGGGCCACCAGCGCGCGGCCCACGGCCGGCATCTGCGTGGCCACCTCGCGCAGCTCGGCCAGCGCGACCGCGTCGCCGCCTGGGTTGTCGGCCAGCGCCTCGCGCAAGCTGGCGATGAGCCGCGCTTCCTCGTCTTCCGAGAAGGCCTGGATGTCGACGCCCAGCGTGGCATGCAGGCGCAGCAGCACCGGCACCGTGAGCGGCCGCTGGTTCTGCTCGATCTGGTTCAGGTAGCTGGGCGACAGGCCCAGCTGCTGTGCGAGCGCGAGCTGGCTCAGGCCGCGCTCCTCGCGCAGGCTTCGCAGCCGCACGCCCATGAAGGTCTTCTTCATCGTCTGTGTCCGTTGTTCGCAAGATTCGCAAATCTGACCGCGTTTCCTTCGCAATCATTCGCCAATTCAGGTCTTCATTATGGGCACGATCTTGCGTAAATTGCGAATCATGCAAGGCACTCGCGGCTCGGTCCGTCTCATCGAGGTGGTGTTCCCGGAACACACCAACCACTACGGCACGCTGTTTGGCGGCCAGGCGCTGCAGCTGATGTCTAAGGCTGCCTTCCTGGGCGGCCGGAGCTTCGTGCGCGGCGACGTGGTGATGGCGCGCTGCCGCGAGGTGATGTTCCATGCGCCGGTGCGCCTGGGCAGCACGCTGGTGCTCGAAACGCACGTCTCGCGCGCCGGCCGCAGCTCGCTCACCGTGCGTGTGCGCGGCTGCGTGCAGGACGTGGCTACCGAGGCGCTTGCATGCGTGCTCGAAGGCGAGTTCGAGATGGTGGCGGTCGACGCCGCCGGACGCCCGAGGCGCATGGCGCGCCTCGCCGAAGCAATTTCCGAGGAGATCGTATGACCACAGACACCGCAAGCCCCACCGGCTTCAAGCCAAAGAAATCCGTCGCGCTCTCGGGCGTGCCCGCGGGCAACACCGCGCTGTGCACCGTGGGGCGCACGGGCAACGACCTGCACTACCGCGGCTACGACATCCTCGACATTGCCGACGTCTGCGAGTTCGAGGAAATCGCGCACCTGCTGGTGCACGGCAAGCTGCCCAGCAGCGCCGAGCTGCGCGCCTACAAGGGCCGGCTGAAGGCGATGCGCGGCCTGCCCGCGAGCGTGAAGGAAGCGCTGGAGCGCCTGCCCGCCAGCGCGCATCCGATGGACGTGATGCGTACCGGCGTCTCTGCGCTCGGCTGCGTGCTGCCCGAGAAAGACGACCACTCGCTGCCCGGCGCGCGCGACATCGCCGACCGGCTGATGGCATCGCTCGGTTCGATGCTGCTGTACTGGTATCACTGGTCGACGCAGGGGCGGCGCATCGAGGTGGAGACCGACGACGACTCCATCGGTGCGCACTTCCTGCACCTGCTGCACGGCCGCGCACCCTCGGCGAGCTGGGAGCGCGCGATGCACACCTCGCTCAACCTCTATGCGGAGCACGAGTTCAACGCCTCGACCTTCACCGCGCGCGTGGTGGCGGGCACGGGCTCCGACGTGTACTCGGCCATCACCGGCGCCATCGGCGCGCTGCGCGGGCCCAAACATGGCGGCGCCAACGAGGTCGCCTTCGAGATCCAGAAGCGCTACGACACTCCCGATGAGGCCGAGGCCGACATCCGTCGCCGCGTCGAGGCGAAGGAAGTGATCATCGGCTTCGGCCACCCGGTCTACACCGTGTCGGACCCGCGCAACGTGGTCATCAAGTGCGTGGCGAAGCAGCTGTCGGAGGAGGCCGGTTCCACCCGCATGTACGACATTGCCGAGCGGCTCGAAAAGGTGATGTGGGACGCGAAGAAGATGTTCCCCAACCTCGACTGGTTCAGCGCCGTGAGTTATCACATGCTGGGCGTGCCGACCGCAATGTTCACGCCGCTGTTCGTCATTGCGCGCACCAGCGGCTGGGCCGCGCACATCATCGAGCAGCGGCAGGACAACAAGATCATCCGCCCGAGCGCCAACTACACCGGTCCCGAAGACCAGACCTTCGTTCCCATCGCCAACCGCTGAAAGCCTCTTTCTCCATGTCCGCACACATCAGCAACATCCGCCCCGAACCCGACCAGGTGCTGGTCGACATCGTCGACTACGTGCTTGCCCACCAGCAGATCACGAGCGCGCTGGCGTACGAAACCGCGCGCCACTGCCTGATCGACACGCTCGGCTGCGGCCTCGAGGCGCTCGAGTACCCGGCCTGCACCAAGCTGCTCGGCCCGATCGTGCCGGGCACGGTGGTGCCGAACGGCGCGAAGGTGCCGGGCACGCCGTACCAGCTCGATCCGGTGCAGGCCGCCTTCAACATCGGCACGATGATCCGCTGGCTCGACTTCAACGACACCTGGCTTGCGGCGGAGTGGGGCCACCCGAGCGACAACCTCGGCGGCATCCTCGCCACGGCCGACTGGCTCAGCCGCAACGCCGTGGCTGCCGGGCGCAAGCCGCTGACCATGCGCGACGTGCTCACCGGCATGATCCAGGCGCACGAGATCCAGGGCTGCCTCGCGCTGGAGAACTCGTTCAACAAGGTCGGGCTTGATCACGTGGTGCTGGTCAAGGTGGCATCGACGGCCGTGGTGGCGCGCCTGCTGGGGCTGACGCGCGACGAGATCGTCAACGCCGTGTCGCTCGCATGGGTCGATGGCCAGAGCCTGCGCACGTACCGCCATGCGCCCAATACCGGCAGCCGCAAGAGCTGGGCGGCGGGCGACGCGACCAGCCGCGCGGTGCGCCTCGCGCTGATCGCGAAGACGGGCGAGATGGGCTACCCGGGCGTGCTCAGCGCCAAGACCTGGGGCTTCTACGACGTGCTTTTCAAGGGGCAACCCTTCAAGTTTCAACGCCCGTACGGCAGCTACGTGATGGAGAACGTGCTCTTCAAGATCAGCTTCCCGGCCGAGTTCCACAGCCAGACGGCGGTGGAGGCTGGCATGGCGCTGCATGCGCAGTTGCACAAGATCGGCAAGACCGTGGACGACATCGAGCGGGTGACCATCCGCACGCACGAGGCCTGCATCCGCATCATCGACAAGCAGGGCCCGCTGAACAACCCGGCCGACCGCGACCACTGCATCCAGTACATGGTGGCGGTGCCGATGATCTTCGGCCGCCTCACTGCCGGCGACTACGAGGACAGCGTGGCAAATGACCCGCGCATCGACGCGCTGCGCGACAGGATCGTGTGCGTGGAAGACCCCCGCTTCACCGCCGACTACCACGACCCCGAAAAGCGCAGCATCGCGAACGCGCTGACGGTGGCGTTCAAGGACGGCACGAGCCTTGCCGAAGTGGTGGTCGAGTACCCCATCGGCCACAAGCGCCGCCGCAGCGACGGCATTCCGCTGCTCGAAGCCAAGTTCCGCACCAACCTTGCGCGCCGCTTCGCGCAGAAGCAGCAGCAGGCCATCCTCGATGTGTCGCTCGATGCGAAGAAGCTCGAGGCGATGCCGGTGCACGAGTACGTCGACCTGTACGCGGCCTGAACCATGCGGGCGAACAACGAATCCCCGAAGAAGGTATTGCGCCGCCTGGCCGAGGCGCGCCGCGGCGTGCTGGTGCCGGGTGCGTTCAATGCGATGTCGGCCCGCGTGATCGAAGACCTCGGCTTCGAGGCGATCTACGTCACCGGCGCGGGCGTCACCAACATGCACCTCGGCCTGCCCGACCAGGCCTTCATGGGCCTGCACGAGATCGCCGAGCACACGGCGCGCATCCGCGACGCGGTGAGCCTGCCGCTGCTGGTCGATGCCGACACCGGCTTCGGCAATGCGCTCAACGTGCGGCACACGGTGCGTGTGCTCGAGCGGGCAGGGGCCGACTGCATCCAGCTCGAAGACCAGGTGAGCCCCAAGCGCTGCGGCCATTTCGCGGGCAAGGCTGTGATCGAGACAGGCGAGATGCTCGGCAAGATCAAGGCCGCGGTCGATGCGCGGCAGGACGGCGATCTGCTCGTCATGGCCCGCACCGATGCGGCGGCAGTGCATGGCTTCGAGGCCGCCATCGAGCGCGCGCAGAAGTTCGGCGAAGCCGGCGCCGACATCCTCTTCGTCGAGGCCGTGACGCTGGCCGAAGAAGTGCGCACCATGCCGCAGCGCCTCGGCAAGCCGCAGCTCATGAACATGGTGATCGGCGGCAGGACGCCGACCTTCGGCGCGCAGGAACTGGGCGCGCTGGGCTATGGCTTCGTGCTCTACGCCAATGCCGCGTTGCAGGGCGCGGTGGCTGGCATGCAACGTGCGTTGACCGTTCTGCGCGATACCCGGCGGCTGGATGAAGACCCGGCACTGGTAGCACCTTTTGCTGAAAGGCAGCGCCTGGTCGGCAAGCCATTGCTTGATGAGCTAGAGAAAAAGTACACGAATTAGCCGCAGTTTTGACGGCGAAGAAGGCGGTTGAGTTAGCTTCGTCAGAAAGTTCCTCGTCATTGTTTCGATTTCATGAACACTGCGATTCGGTTGTATAGGGGTTTGCCCTAGTAATCGTGATGCACACTTGAGGCACCCAAAGGCCCAATGAATAAGGAATTGAAATGAAGACCTCGAACATCCTCGCCGCCGCCGCTCTGTCCCTGCTCGCCGCTGCTGGCGCTCACGCAGAAAGCTACGAAGGCGTGCAGCCCCTGACTTCCGGCTACAGCCGCGCCGACGTGGCGCCCCAGGCAGTTGCTGCGGCCCGCGCCGGCAATGCATATGGCGACAACGACGGCGCTGCTTCGACCGCAACGCCCGCGCTGACTGCTTCGGCCGACCGCGCCGCCGTCCGCAATGAAGCTGTTGCCGCTGCACATGCACCGGGCCAGAACCTGCGCCCCGAAACCTTCGCCGGCAGCGTGATCCCCGCGCAAGCGAAGGGCCTGGCCTTCACGCGCCAAGCCGGCCTGTAAATTGTCGCGGCGCAAGCCGCTTCACTTAGCAGCCAGACAAAACCGGACCATGCGAAAGCGTGGCCCGGTTTTTTTATTGCGTCATTTCAGCTTGGCCTCGTGCCGATGGCAGTCGTGCGCATGGTCGTCCACGATGCCCGTGGCCTGCATCCACGCGTAGACGATGACGGGGCCGACGAATTTGAAGCCGCGCTTCTTGAGCGCAGCCGAAATGTCTTCCGACAGCGGCGTCTTCACGGGCACGCTGCCCGTGCGGTTGACGATGGGCTTGCCGCCAGCCATGCCCCAGATGAATTCCGAGAAGTCTTCGCCCGCCGCCTGCATCGCAAGGTAGGCGCGCGCATTGCCGATGGTGGCTTCGATCTTCGAGCGCGAGCGCACGATGCCGGCGTCCTGCATGAGCCGTTCGACATCGGCCTCGGTGAACTTGATGATCTTCTCCGGCACGAAGCCCTTGAAGGCCTTGCGGAACGCATCGCGCTTGCGCAGGATGGTGAGCCACGAGAGGCCGGCCTGGAAGCCGTCGAGCATCAGCTTTTCCCACAGCGCACGGCTGTCGCGCTCGGGAACGCCCCATTCGGCGTCGTGGTAGGCGGCCAGCAGCGGGTCGGTCTGGGCCCATGCGCAGCGGATCTTGGCGTTGCTGTTGTTCATCGTTCGGTATTTCGCTCGGCTATCGTCGGGAATGTTTTTCAGAATGAGGAGGTCACCCTGATGCAGCATTTTCGATTTTCATTGTCGGCCCTGTCGATGGTCGTGCTCGGCCTTGGTGCGAGCGTGCACGCCGAAGCACTCAGGAAGCCCCAGCTCGATCAGCTCGCCGCCGCATGGCAAGCCGGCAAGGCCCCGGCCGATTTCAATGCCTTCCTCGCGCAGGCAACCAGGAGCAACCCCGCGCTGCAAGCCAGCGTGGCCGCCTATCGCGCGAAGAAACCGCTGGCCGGGGACGACCTCGTCAACATCGCGCGCCTGCTCGGCTTGTACAACCGCCTGCAGAACCAGCAGGCCGTGATCGCGAGCATCGGCACCATGGTGGCGATTCCGACGGTACGCAACGTGCAGGTTCCGCCCCACGAGAGCGCACCGATCATCGAGTTCGGCAAGCTGGTCGAGAAGATGGCGGGCGACTTCGGCCTTGCCTACCGCAATGTCGACAACCGCATCTTCGAAGTCAGCCTCAAGGGCAAGGGTACGGAAGAATTCGGCATCCTCACGCATGCCGATGTGGTGCCTGCGGTGCTGTCCGAATGGGTGCTCGACGACGGCACGCGGCTCGACCCGTTCAAGATGACCCGCGTGGGCGACTTCCTCTATGGCCGCGGCACCATCGACGACAAGGGCTCCATCGCCGCCGTGCTCTACGCGATGAAGGCCGTGAAGGACAGCGGCCTGCCCATCGAGCGAAGCATCCGCCTGATGATCGAGACCACCGAGGAAACCGGTGGCGACGCCATGCAGTACTACCGCGCGAAGACGCAGCTGCCGGCCTACAACATCGTGCTCGACAGCAAGTACCCGGCCGTGGTGGCGGAGAAGGGCTCGGGCGCGCTGAAGGTGCTGTTCCCGGCGGAAACGGCCGATGGCGCATCGACGGCGATCACGGCCATGGCCGGCGCCGCATCGGCCAACGCGATCTCGCAGACGGCAACCGCCACGCTCAAAGGCGGCGACCTTGCAGGCGTGCTCGCAAAGCTCGAAGCAGCAAAGCCGGCCTTCCTGCAGAAGTACGAAGCGCAGGGCGGCAAGTTCGCCATCGACATCGCACGCGGCGCCGACAGCATCGAGCTCAAGGTGACAGGCGTCTCGGCCCACGGCTCGCGCCCGGAAGAAGGCGTCAACCCGCTGCCGCGCCTTGCACTGTTCCTGGAGGAGTCTGGCGTGCCGCTGGCCGCCAACCAGTACCTGAAGGCCGCGAAGTACATCGACGCGCTCTACGGCACCGGCTACCTCGGCGAGAAGATGGGCCTGGGCTACGCCGACGATTTCATGGGCCCGCTGACCTTGTCGCCGAACCTCGTGCGCATGGGCAACGATGGCAGGCTGGAGGTCACGGTCAACGTGCGCATGCCGCGCGGCCGCACGCCCGACGAACTGAAGGCGCAGGTCACCTCGAAGGTCAACGCCTGGGCGAGCGCGAACAACGTGAAGCTCGATGTGGTCTACGACCAGGGCAACTGGATGGCGCGCGACCCCAAGGGCGCATGGCTGTCGACGCTGCTCGACATCTACGGTGACACCACCGGCCTTGAAGCCAAGCCCGTGCCCACGGCCGGCAGCACCACTGCGAAGCTGATGCCCAACGCCATCAACTTCGGTCCCGCCATGCCAGGCAAGAAGTACACGGCGCACAACGCCAAGGAATACAAGGAAGTGCCCGACCTCGACGCCGACATGCAGATGTTCACCGAGATGCTGGTGCGCATCGGCAACCTGCAGCAGATGCAGTAGCGTCAGCGCAGGCCGTGTGCCTGCAGCACGGCCTTGAGCCGCCGCACTTCGTGCTCCAGGTCGAGGATCAGCGCGGCGGCATCGAGCCCCACGCCGAAGTCGCGCTCCAGCCGGCGCACTTCGAGCGCGTGCTGCAGGTCTGTGCTGGAAAATTGCCAGCGCTCGGGCTGGGTCTCGGCCGTTTCGATCTGCAGGATGCCGACCTCGACCAGTTGCACGATCCAGGCGGTGTCGGCGCCGACGGCGTGCGCCAGTTCGCTCGCCGCGAGCGGCTGCGAGGCGCTGATGGCGGTGGCGGTCGTAAGGGTGAAGTTCACCATGCTCAGACTCCCAGATGCTGGCGTGGGTGGAACGATGCCGTGGCTTGCGCCAGCTGCTCGTAGGCCTTGCGCGCATCGTCGCTGTCGGCCGGCGGCAGGGCGATGTCGAGCAGCAGGTACAGGTCGCCGGGCGTCTTGCCCGCGAGGCCCCGGCCCTTGAGCCGCAGCTTCAGGCCGTTGCGCGCATTGCGCGGCACGGTCACCTCGACCACGCCGCCGGTCGGCGTCGGCACCTGCACCTGCGTGCCCAGTGCCGCCTCGGTGGGTGTGACGGGCAGCGTCATGTACAGGTCGCGCTCTTCCACGCGGTACAGCTTGTGCGGCGCAATGCGCACTTCGAGATACAGGTCGCCCGGCGGCGCGCCGCCGTGGCCGGGCATGCCTTGCCCCGCGAGGCGGATGAACTGGCCCGGGTGCACGCCCGGCGGGATCTTCACGCTGAGCGTGCGGTTCTGCCACTGCGGGTGGCCCTGAGCGTCGACGGTCTGGGCGCGCAGCGTGATCTCGCGCTCGGCGCCGTTGAGCGCGTCTTCGAGTGCAATCTCGATGGCCGCATGATGGTCTTCGCCGCGCGCCTTGTAGTTCCGCCGCGCCGCGTCGCGCCGCTCGGCCTCGCCGAACAGCGACGAGAAAAACTCGCTGAAGTCCGCGTGGTCGGCCGGGCCCTGGCGCGGGCCGCGGTGGAACTCGAAGCCCTGGTCCCAGCCCGGCGGCGGCTGGAAGCCGCCCTCGGGGTGGCCGCCGCGTGCGACACGGTCGGCCAGCGCGTCGTAGGCCGCGCGCTTTTCCTTGTCGCCCAGCACGTCCTTGGCCTCGTTGATGTCGCGCATGCGCTGCTCTGCGTCGGACTCCTTGCTGACGTCGGGGTGGTACTTGCGGGCGAGCTTGCGGTAGGCCTTGCGCACTTCGTCGTCGGACGCGGTGCGGTCGACGCCCAGTGCGCTGTAGTAGTCCTTGAATTCCATGGTGTGTGGCAGTTCGTTGTGTGGACGGCATCAGGGCCCGGGGCGCCGGGGTTGGTTAAGCCAGGGCTGCGTTTCCGTCAGTTTGCCGCAGCAGCGGCGTTACGCCCCATGTGGGGCCTGTGCGCTCGAAACGCAATGGCTGTGCGTTGCCGAGCAGGCCGAGGTCGATAGGTACACCCAGCAGTGCAGCCAGCGCATAGAGCGTGCCGCCGTGCGCCACCACCAGCACCGGGGCGGGCAGCCGCAGTGCCTCGTCGAGGGCGGCGCGCGTGCGCGCGACGAACTGCGTGAGCGTCTCGCCGCCCTCGGGCTCGCAGGCCCAGTCGATGTTGGCGGACGAGGTGCCGATCAGCGCGCCGAAGTTGCGCTCGCGCAGCGCTGCCTGCGCGGCCGGCACCAGTTTCAGCGCCGTGCCAACGGCGTGGGCGGTGTCGTTCGCGCGCCGCGCATCGCTGCACACGACGGTGCGGATGGGCTCGCCCGCCAGCAGCCCGGCAGCGCGCGCGGCCTGCTGCAGGCCGAGCTCGCTCAGGGGTTCGTCCACCGCCTGGAAGATGCGCTGCGCATTGCGCCCGGTCTGGCCATGGCGCAGGAAGTAGAAGTGATCGCAGTCGGGCGACAGCGGTTGCGTCTCGGCGATGCGGACGAGCTGATCGAGGCCGCCGGTGCCGATGTGAACGGACGTGGTTTGTGACATGGCGTGTCGCTTTCAGCCGAACTTCATGCCCTTGGGGCGGCCCTGCAGCCGGTTGACGTAGGCGTCGAGCTTGGGCCGGTTCAGGATGCCGCCGAACGCGCGGTGCCAGATGAGCATCGAGCCGATCATCACGTCGGCCGCGGTGAACTGCGCGCCGAACAGGTAGGGGCCATCGCCCAGTTCGCGCTCGACCGCGTCCTTGGCCGCCTCGAAGTCCGTCCAGCCGCGCGCTCTGTTGTTGCTGCGGATCTTCAGCAGGCTGTCGCCCATCGCAAGCTCCAGCTGCGAGGTCGAATAGACCATCAGCGACAGGTAGCGGCCACGATCTGGTGAACCGGGGAAAGGCGCGAGCCGCTTGCCGGGAAACTTCTCGGCGACGTACATGCAGATGGCCGCGTTCTCGAAGACGCGCGTGCGGCCGTCGACCAGCGCCGGCAGCTTGCCCGCCGGGTTGATCTTCAGGAACTCGGGCGTCTTGTGGGCCTTGTCCTTGATGAGCGTGGTCACGATCTCGTAGTCGACGCCGGCTTCGTCGAGCATCCATCTGGCAACCTGCGAGCGGCTCTGAGGGTCGAAATACAGCTTCATCGTCATCGGCGTGTTTCCTTCGTGTTGAACGGTCAGAACTTGGGGATGCGCAGCGTCTTGCTGATCATGAGCGTGCCCGACAAGGCGAACAGCAACACCAGCGGATGCAGCTGCCACGGGCCGACGGCCCAGGCGGCGCCCCACAGCGCGTCGCCGATGCGGCCCTGCCAGGCCGCGTACGCCAGCACGCCCACCAGCACCACGCTGGTCGGGATGGGCGTGCCCTCGAAATACTTCACCTTGTCGGCGCCGGCCGACAGGGCTTCGGCCGTGACGTTGTAGCGCGCGAGCCGGCTCACGCCGCAGCCCACGAAATAGATCAGGATCACGCAGTCCCAGCCGCCGCTCAGCCCGGCCGCGAAGCCGAGCGCGGCGGGCGCCACGCCGAACGAGATCACATCGGCGAGCGAGTCGAGCTCGCGCCCGAGGGCCGATTGGGTCTGGCGCCAGCGCGCGATGCGGCCGTCGAGCACGTCGAAGATGAAGGCGGCCGGCGCGAGCGCTGCCGCCCACAGGAACTGCGCGAGCGAATGGCTCGCCATGAAGGCCATCGCCAGGAACACCGCGCCCACTCCGCAGGCCGCATTGCCGAGCGTGAACGCATCGGCGAGGTGGAACCCCCGGATCATCGAAAAATGCTTGCGGGCTGGCGCGGTGGAAGGAGTGGTCATGAAAGAAGGGTTGGCAAACGGCGAATGGACCGCACCTTAACCGAAGCGCGCGGCGCTTCCTGTAGTCGCGGTCCGACGGCCCGGCGGCGCTTTCGGGCCGCCGAAGCTCAGCTGCCGTGGTGCGCTTCGACAATCCGCGCGAAGCGCCCGAGCAGCCCGGCCGCCGCGTCGGTAGGGCCTACGCGCTCGCGCAGCGCGGCCGGATCGACGCCGGCGGAAGCCAGGTCGTCGGCCAGCAGGTCGATGTAGCCGCGCATGGCCTCGCCGTCGAACTCGGGGTGGAACTGCACACCCCAGGCGTGCTTGCCGATGCGGAAGGCGTGCACCGGCTCGTGGTCGTTGCCGGCCAGCCGCACCGCGCCTTTGGGCAGGCGAAGCGCGCTCTGCCAGTGCACCACGTGCGCCGGAAACTGCGCGGGCAGGCCGCGCAACAGCGGGTCGGTGGCGGCCGCCTCTTCGAGGGTGACCGTGACGGTGCCGACCTCCACGCCCGCCGGATGATTGCCTGCTTCGCCGCCGAGCGCATGCGCGAGCAGCTGGTGGCCGTAGCAGATGCCGAGCACGGGCGTGTCGTGCGCCACCAGCTGCGCGAGCCACGCGGCGGTGGTTTCGCTCCAGGGCTCGCGGTGCGACACCATTGCGTGCGAGCCGGTCACCACCACGCCGGAGACCGCTTCCGCGTCGGGCAGTGTGTCGCCGCGGCGCGGGTCGATCACCAGGATCGGCAGCGCCTGCGTGTCCAGCCCGTCGGCAATCCAGTTCTCGAAGTCGCCGCGCTCTGCGCGAAGGGCTTCGAAAGTGCTTCCAACCTTGACGATGACCAGCGGATTCGGGGGCGTTTTTTCCATGCCCCCGATCATGCCGCAGACCGAAAGCGAGGTTTCGACGTGCGGTTTCAGCGCGAGGCTTCCCTGCTGTGCAGCAGGTCCATGAAGGCCCGGCCCACCGGCGAGGGCGACCGGCCCGCGCGCGTGATGAGCCCGATGGGCCGAGACATGGCTGGGCGCTGCAGCGGCACCGTCACCAGGTCGTCGTTGCGCGTGAGCTGCAGCGCCAGCCGCGGCAGCGCCGTGATGCCCAGACCCGCGGCCACCAGCGCGCCGGCCGCGGCCACGCTCGGGTACTCCAGCGCCGGCACCACCTGCAGCCCGCGCTGGAGAAAGGCCGCGTCGGTGATCGGGCGGATGCTGCTGCGAAAGCCGCTGGCAATGAAGGGCCGCGTCGCGAACACCGACCATGCCACCGTCGTCCGCGCCGCCAGCGGATCGTCGCGCCGGCACAGCAGCATGAACGGGTCGTCGATCAGGTGGCGGTACAGCATCGGTTCCTGAGGCCCGGGGCGCACGCTGATGCCGAAGTCGGCCCGGCCTTCGTCCACGGCCGAGCGCACCAGCTCCGCCGGCCCTTCGATCAGCGAGAACTCTACCTGCGGGTGGCTGCAGCGGAATTCCACGATCGCGTTCGGCAGCAGCGCCGCGCCCGTGGACGGCAGCGACGCAATGGTCAGGTGGCCGCTTCGGCCTTCGAGAAACTGCGACAGCTCGCTGAACGAGCTGTGAAAGTTCTCCAGGATGCGCAGCGCAATCGGTAGCAGCTCGCGCCCGGCGGGCGTGAGTTCCACGTGGCGCGTGTCGCGGTCGAACAGCCGCGCGCCGGCCAGGTCTTCGACGATGCGGATGGTGCGGCTCAGCGCGGGCTGCGACACATGCAGCGCCAGCGCGGCGGCGCGGAAGTTCGAGGTCTTCGCCACTTCGGCGAAGGCCTCCAGCTGCTGCAGCGTGATGTCGATTCGCATCGGTGCATCCCTTGTGGATTGATCCATCCAAGTTATCACAGATATAGAAATATTCGTCTTCCCAGATCAATGCGGGAAGCCCAGACTGGCGCCACTGAAACGAGACAACGGGCCTGGCAACAGGCGCGAGACATGCAAAAAATACTGGAAGGCATCCGGGTGCTCGAACTCGGACAGGTGCTGGCCGGGCCGTTCGCGGGGGCGATCCTTGCGGACCTGGGGGCCGACGTGGTCAAGCTCGAACGCACCGAGGGCGGCGACGACGCGCGCCACATGGGCCCCGCGTTCCGGCACGGCGACGCGCTCAACTTTCATGTGTTCAACCGCGGCAAGAAGTCGGTGGCCATCGACCTCAAGGGCGCCGACGGCATGGCGGTGTTCGAGCGGCTGGCGGGCGAGTCCGACATCCTGATCCACAACCTGCGCCCGGGCGTCACGCAATCGATGGGCATCGACGGACTGGCGTTGTGTGCGCGCCATCCGCGCCTCGTCTACTGCGAGATCTCCGCCTTCGGCCACGCCGGGCCGCTGGCCATGCAGCCGGGCTACGAGCCGCTGATACAGGCCTTCAGCGGGTTGTCGAGCATCAACGGCGGCCCCGAAGACCCGCCCCTGCGCACCGGCGCCTCGGTGTGCGACCAGGGCACCGGCATGTGGGCCGTGATCGGCGCGCTGGCGCTGCTGCAGCGGCGCCACGTCACCGGCAAGGGCGGCGTGGTGAGCGCCTCGCTGCTCGAGACGGCGCTGGTCTGGACCGGTCAGAAGGCCGACGCCTATGCCAACGAAGGCCGCCTGCCCGATCGCCACCGCTCGGGCCACCCGGGCTTTGTGCCCTACGAATCCTTCGACACCGCCGACGCGCCGCTGCTCGTGTGCTGCGGCAACGACCGGCTGTTCGCCAAATTCGCACACGAACTCGGCCGCGGCGACTGGACCGGCGACGAGCGCTTTGCCACCAACCGCCAGCGGCTGCGCCACAAGGCGGCACTGTTCGAGCAGATCGTGCCGTTGCTGCGCGCACGCACCCGCGACGACTGGGCTGCGCGCTTCGCCGCGGCCGGCGTGCCCTGCGCGCCGGTGCACACCGTGCCCGAGGCCATCGCGCACCCGCAGGTCGAGGCACTGGGCATGCTGCAGGCCGTGCCGGGCGAAGACTTCAGGCTGACCGCGCTGCCGCTGTCGATCGACGGCGCGCGGCCGCGGCACCGCGCGGCGGCGCCGCGGCTGGGCCAGCACAACGCGGAGTTCGGCGCGCCCGCCATACCGCCACAGAAAGACCAGGGAGCCGCACATGTCTGATTTGCCGCGCCGCGTTCACTTGCACGAGGAAGGCCCGCGCGAGGGCTTCCAGATCGAGGCCGGCCCCATCGCGTCAGCCGACAAGGTGCGCCTCATCGAGGCGCTGGCAGAGACCGGGCTCGAAGAGGTGCAATGCGTGTCCTTCGTCAACCCCGAGCGCGTGCCCGGCATGGCCGACGCCGAACTGGTCGCCCAGTCGATCCGCAAGCGCGAAGGCGTGCGCTACTCGGGCCTGTGGCTCAACCTGCGCGGGATGCAGCGCGCCATGCGCACGCAGCTCGACATCGAAGGCACCATCGGCACCAGCGCGTCGGAGGCCTTTTCGGTGCGCAACAACGGCAAGGGCCTGGCCGCGCTGCGCGAGGCCCAGCGCGAAACGCTGGCGTTCTGCGTGGATCACGGCATTGCGGTCACGCGCGGCATCGTCACCACGGCCTTCGGCTGCAACCTCGAAGGCACGATCGCCCCGGCCACCGTGGTCGAGCGCGTGGCGCAGATGCTCGACACCATGGCCGAGTTCGGCCTGCGCCTGCCGATATTGCGGCTGGCCGACACCGTGGGCTGGGCGCAGCCCAACGCCATTGCCGCGGTGGTGGGCGCCGTGCGCGAGCGCTGGCCCGAGCTGCGGCTGGGCCTGCACCTGCACGACACGCGCGGCACCGCCATGGCCAATGCATTGATGGGCCTGCAGATGGGCATCGACACCTTCGACAGCGCCTGCGCCGGCCTGGGCGGCTGCCCGTTCGCGGGCCACACCGGTGCGGCCGGCAACATCTGCACCGAAGACTTGGCCTTCATGTGCGAGGAGATGGGCATCGAGACCGGCGTGGACCTCGACGCGCTCATCGGCTGCGCGCAGCTGGCCGAAGAAATCGTCAGCCATCCGCTGCCGGGCAAACTCATGCGGGCCGGCACGCTGGGCCGGTTCCGGCACTGAGCGCTTGACGGCCCCCTTGCAAGCCGAAGAAAAAAACATTCCACAAGAGACAACGACATGCCGACTTTCTTCTCCCGACTCTGCGCCGTCTCGGCGCTCTGCGCGGCCGTGCTGGCCGCCGGCCCGGTGCACGCGCAGCCGTACCCGAGCAAGCCCATCACCATCGTCGTGCCCTTCGGCGCCGGCAGCGGCACCGACCAGCAGGCGCGCAGCATGGCGCAGGCGCTGGGCGCCGAGTACAAGGTGCCCGTCATCGTGGACAACCGGGCCGGTGCCAGCGGCTTCATTGCCGCGCAGTACGTGGCCAAGGCCGCGCCCGACGGCTACACCCTGCTCATGACCACCAACACTACCCACGCGGCCAACGAGCACCTGTTCAAGAAGCTGCCCTACGACCCGGTGAAAGACTTCACCCCGGTCACGCTGCTGTCCAAAGGCCACATGCTGCTGCTGGTGAATGCCGAGTCGCCCATCAAGTCGGTGGCAGATCTCGTGGCCGCGGCGAAGAAGTCGCCCGGCAAGCTCAATTTCGGCAGCGGCAGTTCGTCGAGCCGCGTGGCCAGCGAACTGCTCAAGCAGATGGCCGGCATCGACATGGTGAACGTGCCCTACAAGAGCAACCCGCTGGCCATCACCGACCTGCTGGGCGGGCAGGTCGACTTCATGTTCGCCGATGCGCCCACCGCACTGCCGCAGGTCAAGAGCGGCAAGCTGCGCGCGCTGGCTGTCAGCGGCAACAAGCGACTTGCCGCCGTGCCGGCGCTGCCCACCGTGGAAGAGGCCGGCGTGAAGGGCTACGACATGTCGTACTGGACGGCCGTGTACCTGCCGCCGGGCGCGCCCGCGGCCGTGACGAACAAGGTCAACGAGATGATGATCAAGGTCTCCGCCGCGCCCGCCGTAGTCGCCTACCAGACCACCACCAGCGGCGAGGCCGTGACCAGCACGCCCGAGGGGCTCGCGCAGTTCCAGGCGGCCGAGTCGCAGAAGTGGGGCCAGGTGATTCGCGCGGCCGGCATCCAGCCGGAATGACGATGCCGTGAGTGGGGGCGGGTGCCGGGGGCTCGCAAGGCGGGCAGGGTGCGGCTACAGTTGGTGCATCTTTCGCAGCCGACCTGCAACCCGACCCGACCTCACCTCACTGGCCCATTCACCGATGCGTTCCCTGGCACTCTTCCTGTCGATCTTCGCCACCGCGGCAGGCGCGCACGCGGAAGTGGTTCGCTGCACCGATGCCAATGGGGCCATCTCGTACACCAACGTCGAATGCCCGGCGGGTAGCAAGCAGTCGCGCCAGGTGCAGATCCTGGAAGCGCCGGTGCCCGTCCCCAACCGCCGGCCCGACTACGCGCCACCGCAAGGCGCTGCGCCATCCACCCCGCCGCCCGCCCAGGTGGCCGCCAACCCGCCGTCGGGCCCCGCCATCATTCCGCGCTACCCCGCCGGCATGCAGGAAC